>JBAWDI010000492.1:0-8268 GCA_049590695.1 Bryobacteraceae bacterium | reverse complement strand
GCACACCACGTTGACGATTTCCGAGCCGTAGCGCAGCCGGCCAAGCTGGTCCAGCGTGAGAAAGCTCATGCCGGCGTAGTTGGCTTCGCTGCCCAGCACGCGATCGAGCTCGATGGGGTGGCCGATGGATTCGTGGATCTGCAAACCAAGCTGCGAGCTATCGAGAATCAAATCCGCCTCGCACTCGGGACACTGATCGGCCGAATGCAGCGCCACCGCTTCTTCGGCCACGCGCGGGGCGTTTTCGAGCAGGCGCAGCTCATCCACCAGCTCGTACCCCTTCAATTGGTACTGCCCGCCGAACGAATTGGGATAAGAGCGCCGCTGGATCTCGCCATCCTTGTAGCTGAGGGCCGCAAAACCGGCGCCCGTCATCGAGCGGGTCTGGTCGATGAGACTCCCCAGCGTGGATGCGAAGACCTGCCGCCGCCGCTCGAAGTGCATCGAGGCTTCCGCCAGGCTGACCCCCGATTGGCGGCGCAATTCCGCATCCACCGCCAGCAGAACCGCCAGGTTTCGGTCCACGGGAATGGAGAACGGATCGATCTGGAACGGCGAGACCCAGGTGGCTTCGTACTTTTGTTCCGGAGTGAGCACGACTTCCCGTTTCCGCGCCGCCGTGCCGGAGCGCGCGATCTGGAGCGCCAGGGCGGCGGCGGATTGGATGCCCTCCTTCCTGAGATCGTCGGTGGCGGCGAACCCCCAACAACCGAATGCCAGCACGCGAATCCCGATCCCCATGGATTCGGAGCTCGAGACATGGCCGGCCTTGCCGTTCTTGGTGGTGACTTCGCGCTCGCGGATCTCGAGGGCGCGCGCGTCGGCGTAAGTGACGCCGCTCCGCGCCACGGAGTCGAGTGCGCTTAGTGCCAGGTCTTTCATAGCGAAAACAGCGCCGCGTAGGCCTCCGCGTACTTCAACCCGGAGCCGGTATTGTAGAGCACGATCCGGTCGCTGCGTTTCAGGAAACCGGACGCCAGCAATTTTTCGAGCGCCGCCACGCAGGCCGCGCCTTCGGGCGCCGCGTAAATGCCCTCATCGGCGGCGAGTTGCACGCCGGCTTCGAGTAGCGCGTCGTCGCTCACCGCGATGGCGGTGCCCCCGCTTTGGCGGACGGCTTCGAGCACCAGGAAATCGCCCAGAGGTTTGGGCACCCGCAGCCCCGCGGCCACCGTGTGGGCGTTTTCGTAAAAGCGGCTACGCGGCTCGTTCTCTTCGAAAGCGCGCACCACCGGCTGGCAGCCTTCGGCCTGCACCGCGATCATCTTGGGCCGCCGCCCGCCGATCCAGCCCAGCTTCTCCATTTCCTCGAACGCCTTCCACATCCCGATGAGGCCCACGCCGCCGCCCGTGGGATAGAAAATCGCGTCCGGCAATTCCCAATCCAGTTGCTCGGCGACCTCGTACCCCATGGTCTTCTTGCCTTCGATGCGATACGGCTCCTTGAGCGTGCCGACGTCGAACCAGCCTTCGGCGGGTCCGCGCTCGGCCACCATGCGGCCGCAATCGCCAATCAGGCCATCCACCAGCGTCACGTGCGCGCCGTAGGCCATGCACTCCAGGTAATTGGCCTGTGGGACATCGCGCGGCATGAAGATGTGGGCCTCTATGCCCGCCGCCGCCGCGTAGGCCGCCATGGCGCTGGCCGCATTGCCGGCGGAAGGAATCGCCACCTTTCGGATGCCCAACTCCACGCACATGGAGATGGCGCAGGCGAGCCCGCGCGCCTTGAACGAAGCGGTGGGATTCAGCCCTTCGTCCTTCACCCACAGATCGCCGGCGCCGATGCGCGCGCTCAGCCGCTCGGTGCGGATGAGCGGCGTCCAGCCCTCGCCGAGTGTGACGATGGATTCATTGGCCGGCGGCAGAAGCGGCGCATAGCGCCACATGTTCGGCGGGCCGTTAGCCACCTCCCGCCTTCTCCAGCGATGGCGAATCTTTTCGAGGTCATACCGCACGAGCAGCGGACCTCCGCAGGTGCAGAGGTTGGCAACCACCCCTGCGTTCAGCCGGTTGTGGCACAGGCTGCACTCCAAATGCGTCGCTTTAGGCATCCAGTAGAAAGTCTAACACTGGCCGCTGGAGGCGCCGCTCAACAAGGGGCGCCGGGGGCGCGGTCACGGCGGTGGTGCCGACGGCGTCGCGCCCGATGCGGGTCTCTGCCGCCGGTGAGGTTGCCTGAACCGGGAAGAACACCGGCGACAACATCGCCGGCGACAAATCTGCTACACTTAAAGGGTAGTTGAAGTTAATCCGCAACCCCCTCTTCCAACATCGGCAGTCGGCTCGCTGATTCCTCTTCTCACAAACGAATAAACACTAAATGAAAAGTTTCTCTGAACTCTCTCTCTCCGCTCTCTTGAAGAGCAACCTCAAAAAACACGGCTTTACCGAACCCACGCCCGTGCAGGCCCTGGCTATCGAGCCGGCGCTGGCCGGGCGCGACCTGGTCGCCACGGCGCAAACCGGAACCGGGAAAACACTCGCGTTCGTTCTGCCACTGATCCAATTGCTGGGCAAGGAACCGCATCGGGCCGGCATCCGCGCCATGATTCTGAGCCCCACGCGCGAACTCGCCATCCAGATCGCCGAAGCTCTCGGCCAGATGGCGGCGGGCAGCGGCATACGCGCCGCGGTGGTCGTCGGCGGGTTGGGCGAAGGGCCGCAATTGCAAGCCATTCGCAAGGGCGCGCAAGTGATCGTTGCGACGCCGGGAAGGCTCTACGACTTCCTCAGCCGCGAACTGGTCAATCTGGCGGGCGTACGAATCCTGGTCCTGGACGAGGCGGACCGGATGCTGGATATGGGCTTCCTGCCGACCATCAAAAGGATCATGGCGGCCACGCCCGCGGACCGCCAGACTCTGCTTTTCTCGGCCACCATCGAATCCTCGGTCAAACACCTGGTGGAGACGCAAGTCCGCAACGCCCTGCGCATCGAGGTGGGTTCCACCACCAAGCCGATCGAGCAAGTGGACCTGCACGTTTATGAAGTCGAACAGGATCGCAAGCTGGCGCTGCTGGAGACCATGCTGCGCGAAGAGACCGGCTCGTTCCTGGTCTTCGCCCGCACCAAGCACGGCGCCGACCGCTTGGCGAAGCGCTTGGCCCAAGGCGGCGCAAAGGCCACCGCGATTCACGGCGACCGCACCCAGAATCAGCGCAACCAGGCGTTGCGCGGCTTCCAGGAGGGATACTACCGCGTGCTGGTGGCCACCGACGTGGCCGCGCGCGGGATCCACGTGGACGGCATCTCCCACGTAGTGAACTACGACCTGCCGCAAGTGCCCGAGGATTTCATCCACCGGGTTGGGCGGACCGGCCGCGCCGGCGCGAGGGGAACCGCATCGACCTTCGGCACGCGCTCGGAGCGCGGCGAAATCGCCCGCATTGAACGGGTACTGACCATCCGCATGACGCGGCGCAAGATCGCGTAATCGCATCGCTACACCAACCGCGGCAGGTGCTCCGGTTGTACAAGGAGGCGAATGGATCGGGCCTGCCCGGGGGTTCTTTCAATGAGGCCGTTGCGCTCCAGGGTCTTGATCATATCGTGAATCGCGGGCGGGGAAACCTGGAAGTAGCGCTCCAGGTCCGACTCCGCCGGAGCTCGCCGGTGGATCTTGGCGTAGTTGTGGATGAAGGCCAGATACTGGCCTTGTCTTGCGGTGAATGACGGCGCAATTGACGGATCGCGCTTCGCCGCCAGATCTATGCTGACCGCGAAGGCATCCTCGCCAAAACTGTCGAAGACGCGGACTTTGAGTATCTAGACCTGTCCGCCGATAACGGTGCGAACGGGCTTCTTGGCGGCGGCGTAGAGATTCCCGCGCAACTCTTTCACCTCGGCGCTAGAGCTCGCGTAATCCGCGATTCCGATGCCCATGCCGCCCTGATTGGCGAAGACCCATTCGCGGCTGTCTTTGTACTCCACCTCAATGGACTGAGCGCCCAGCGAAAGCGCGTGACCGCATAGCCCTTCGAGCAATGTTGTCCGTCTGCCCATGCGTCTTGAACCAGCGAAAAGAGCGAAGCCCTTCCGAGAGCTATTTTAGAAGATTTGAGGGCCGGTGGCGGAACTATTCCGGGACGCAGCACTGAAGAAGCGGCCCGGAAGGCCCCTCCAAGCGAACGGCATCCCAGTTCTTTCCGAGTGGCCGGCGAGACCTAAGCCGCTGGCGCGGCGGAGGCTACGGCTTCGGTTTGTCGGTGTCTTTCGTTTCTGGTTTCGCTTCTTCCTTGTCGTCAACGGGCTTGGAGAGATGGAGTTTGCGTATCTCTTTGGCTCCCTTCTCGGGATCCTCAGGCGTGACCTTAATCCCAGTTGCCATGGGTCCGGCGGTCCATTTGAAGTAATAGGTTTTGCCCGCCTCCGCCTCAAGCCGGGCCCGCTCGTTTTCTTTCTGCCTGGCTTGATTGAGGGCCGCCCCGGCGGACATGATAACGCTTCCGTAATACTCCTTGGGCAATCCGGAGATCACAACAGTCCCCGGCGGCACTTCCATGAATGCGTATTCGCTGTTGAGGAGTTTGGCGAGGTGAGTGCCGTTGATATAAAGCTCGTCGTGTGAGGACGAGCCGGTAAATCTGTACACGCGGTAGATACAGACGATGGCTTTGCCGCTGGATGGCGCGGGCAGTGCGGCCGGAGTTTTGGAATCCTGTGCGACCGAGACGGGCCCGGTGAAGAGAAACGCCATCGCACCGAATGCGAGCAGAAAGCTTGCGAGTGACCTGCAAGCTCCCCTGGGGCAAAACGCTGCGACGCCACTAAAAACGGTGTTACGCATTGGAACGCTCCTTTCCCTAGGTTCAGAATCTGGTGGGCAGTATAGCAGGTTGCGCCCACCCTGACCCAACCATCTCCGGCGTCGGAACCGCATACTCTGTCCACTCCGCGAGCGCCGCGCCGCTCACCTCGTGGTCGGCCAGCAGTTCCGGAGTGACGACCACGTATAACGTTGTCGCTGTCGCCGGGGGACCGGCACGGCGTCGCCGGTCTCCACTCCCGTGATGGGGACCTTGGGCCTGGTGATCACGGGCTGCCTGATCGTCTTCATCGCTCTGTTGTTGTCCCGGCGCCATAAGCGCGCGTGATTGTCGCACAACCGGTAGGTTTCGGGACTGGGCCGCCGCCGCGACCGCCTTCAACGGGCGTTCATCCTCCAGATGAGGTTGAAGCAGGCGGAACCGATCAAGGGCGAGCTTTCGGGCTTTTTCCGTGAGCCCCGCCAGTTGGTCCATACTCGAAGAGTACGCCAAATAGCGTGCAAACTTCTACGCCAAATAATTCGCAAAGTGACATCCACGGCATCCGCAGGCAAGCCTTTCGCGCTGTCCTCCAGCTAGAGCCTCCTCAGGCCCTTGTGGACGAAGTCCCTTATTCTCACCGATCATGCTGTAGCCCGTCGCCTTACACCTGTCAACTGAATCCTGGTACCGCTGGCGAGGGCCCCCGGGAAACAAATTCCCCCAGCGGACCCGTCCCGGAGCTTCCGCCGCCAGGCAGCTTTCGCGCGCGCGAAGACCGTGTCGTCTCTGTACCTCGATGCCACCCCTGGACGGTCAAATCCCCTGTGCCCCGCGCGGATTCGTCACCCTCCCGTGTTAGGATCTGGATATATTACTGGCTATACAAGAGATTTCGCCATGAGTGATACATCACAAAAACGAGCGCTCCGCAACTACCGGAAGCGCCTCAAGCAGCGTGGGATGGCCCGGTCCGAGGTTCTCGGGCTCGACGCCGACCGTGAACTAATCCGGTCGCTCGCGAGGCGGCTCGCCAGCAATGGCCCGGATTCGGCGCGGATTCGTGCCACCGTTCGCCGCACCGTCTCGGGGGAGCCGCCGAAGAAAGGCGGCATTCTCGATGCACTGCGCCGGTCGCCTCTGGTCGGCGCCGATCTGAATCTCAAACGCCCCGTCGTGGCCGGCCGCAAGGTGCACCTGTGAGCCGCCACCTTCTCGACACGAATATCATCGGCAATGCCACCAAACCGGCGCCTTCGGCCGCGCTCGTCGCGTGGATGGCTGAACAAGCCGGCGAGGACTTGTTTATCTCCTCTCTGACTGTCGCTGAGATCCGGCGCGGGATACTTGGCCACCTTCCTGGGCAAGAAGCTCAACGGCAACTACCAGGATGAGATGGGCAACCGCTACAATGTGCGCATCGAGGGCACCCGTGTCCGCCACTCGATGGGCATGGCTTCGATCAAAATGTACGACAAGTTCGGCCAGATCCTTCGCATCGAGACCACGGCCAAGGACATCTCCTTTTTCAAGCACTACCGCGAGGTAGAATAACGCATCATGAAGAGGCACGGTCTTATCGGGGGTTCAACTTCTTCAACGAGGACGACGAAGCCCTTTTCCTGGCTCTTGCCCGTGGGGAGTTCACCATCAGTTTTACTCAGGCTTCGCACGCACGGGCTCATCAAAAAGGCGAGCCACTGCTACAAGTACTACCTGACGGTGCTCGGCAGACAGACCGTCGCCCTCGGCCTCAAACTCAAGGAACTGGTCATCATTCCGGAGCTTGCTGCCGCACCCTCCCGCTGAAATTCCGCCAATTTTGGCAAGAACCTAACTACGTAGGTACTGACGGTCGCGGATCGGCACGACGCCTCATTCCGAGCCGCGAACGTAAGAGAGCGGTTCTTGGTTCTTGGGTTACAGAAAACTGCCAGTAGTATATAATCGGTCCCAGTAACTGGAGGACAAACGGATGCACCTACGACTTTCCATGCTGGTTTCTCTCCTGCTGTTCGCCTTCACCACCGCCTGCACCCAGGCGCCGGCCCCGGATACCCACGCCGCCGACGTTCAGGCCCTCAAAGATACCGAAGCGGCTTGGGCCAAGGCCATAGCGGCCAAGGACTTCGAAAAGAGTATGAGCTATTACGCCGATGATGCGTCGGTGCTGGTGCCCACCGCGCCGGAAATCAACGGCAAGGACGCCATTCGAGCGGCTTTCAAGCCGCTCGCCGATGACCCGAATTTCGCGCACGCGTGCCAGCCGTCGCGTGTCGAGGTTGCCAAGTCCGGCGACCTGGGCTACACGCAAGGCACCTACACCATGACCATGACGGACCCCAAAACGAAAGAACCCGTCACCGAGAAGGGCAAATTCCTGATCGCCTATAAGAAGCAAGCCGACGGAACCTGGAAGGCCGTGGCCGACATGGAAAGCCCCGACATGACGCTGCCCGCGGGCAAATAAGGACCCTACTGCACGGCGGCGACATTGCAGCCCCCAGCCGTCTGGTGTCTCACAAGCGGTTTCGTGTATATTCGCTATCATTGACTGGAGGACAAACGAATGCTCCTACGACTTTCCATGCTGGTTTCTCTCCTGCTGCTCGCCTTCACAACCGCCTGCACGCAGGCGCCGCCCCCGGATACCCACGACGCCGACGTTCAGTCGCTCAAAGATACCGAAGCGGCTTGGGCCAAGGTCGTGGCGGCCAAGGACTTCGAAAAGACTGTGAGCTATTACGCCGACGACGCATCGCTGCTGATGTCCAACGCGCCGGCCGCTAACGGCAAAGACGCGATTCGAGCGGCTTTGAAGCCGGTCTTCGACGATCCGAATTCCTCGCTCGCGTTCCAGCCGTCGCGCGTCGAGGTCGCCAAGTCCGGCGACCTGGGCTACACGCAAGGCACCTACACCATGACCACGACGGACCCCAAAACGAAAAAACCCGTCACCGACAAGGGCAACTACCTGGTCGCCTATAAGAAGCAAGCCGACGGAACCTGGAAGGCCGTGGCCGACATGGACAGCTCCGACATGCCGCTGCCCGCGCCGGGCAAGAAATAGCGCGCGCGGCCCGCTCACTGCGTCGAGCGAATCTCCGCAAGCCGCCGGCGCAACTCGTTCGGCAGTCCGCCTTCGACCTCTGCCGTGATCAATCCGGCCGCGCCCAAATCCTGGATGTGGACGCGGTCTTTGAGCCGGTAGCTGGTCAGCTTCATGCGCACTAAATCGGCCACCGGCGCAAGCAGTACACCTTCTCTGGTCTCGACCGGCGGCGAGAAGTCCGGCACGGCCTCGGGGTATTCGGGCCGCACCTTCTCGCGCACCATCACCAGGTGTACCGCGCTTCTCGCGCTGGGCGTGGCCGCATCCACCAGCATATCGACGCCGGCCACGTGTCGGTACTCGAAACCTAAAGGCCGTACGGCATCCGCAATTCTGTCCAGATCGCGGCGGTCCACCGCCATATCGATGTCGCGCGTCATCCGCGCGGCCAGCGGATCCTTTTCGGAA
>JBAWDI010000491.1:0-3556 GCA_049590695.1 Bryobacteraceae bacterium | reverse complement strand
CATTTTCCATTCTCCTTTCAATGGCAAAGTGTCGGTATGCCCCGTGTCTCAATTTTGGGGACCACTACAGGGAATGCCGGTAGGAATACCGGCATGGCAGGCGAAACGCCTGCTCCACGGTGCGCCGCAGACGGCTAGGAACTGTAATGCCGCCGAATTCGTGGGGCGGGCCCGCGCTTCGCCCGAAGAGGCCGACAAAGGCGTCGGCCTGCGACCCACGATTTATTCTGGACCCCGCCGCTGCTATGGCTGGCGATCTGAAACCGGCTCCACCCACTGGCCGGTTTCGGCGGATCGGACGATGGCGTCGATCACGGCCATGTTCTTGAGCGCGTCCTCGAGCGGCACCGGCGGAGGGCCGCCCTCGCGGATGGCGCGCGAGAACAGATCGCCCTGAATGGTGTACTGGTCGCACGCGGGGAACTCCTCGACCGTCACGCCCGAGCCGGTCAGGTCGCGGCCGTCGTCGATGCGGATGCGCGACGGCCGATCGTCAGGCGCGTTGAACGGGATCTCGAGCTCGATGCGCCCCGTGGTTCCGTAGAACCGCATGCTCTGTTCGAGCGCCACCTGCGTGCTGCAAGTGAAGATGCAGTGGCCCGAGGGGTAATCCAGAATGGCGGACGTCAGTATGTCGACGTTGCCAAAGCGCGGATCGCGGACCATCGCGGCCGAGACGCGCACCGGCTCCTCTCCGAAAACCATCCGCGAAACTTTGATGGGGTAACAGCCGATGTCCATCAGCCCGCCGCCGCCGTATTCCCGGATGTTGCGGATGTTGCCGGCGTCCAGCTTGAAGTAGCTGAACGAGCCTATGGCCGAGCGCAGCGGGCCGATGCGGCCGGTGCGCACCAGTTCCACGGTCCGCACCCACTGCGGGTGCGACTGAACCATGAAGGCTTCGCCCATGATGACGCCCGTCCGGTCGCGCGCGGCGATGAGTTGGAGCGTCTCGGCCACGTTCATGCCGATGGGTTTCTCGCACAGCACGTGCTTGCCGGCCTCGGCGGCGCGGATGGACCACGGGACGTGCATGTGATTGGGAAGCGGATTGTAGACGGCTTCGATCCCGGGATCGTCGAGCATCTCCTCATACGACCCATAGGCCTTCGGAATGCCCAGCCTTCCGGCAGCCTCTTCGGCCTTGGCGCCGTCACGCGACGCGATGGCGGCGATTTCGCACAACTGGCCGCGCTGCATGGCCGGAATCACCTTGGTAGTTGCGATCCTGGCGGTACCCAGGACTCCCCAGCGGAGTTTTTGCATAGCTAATGCATTGTATCGCGGACGCCGGGCGGGATGCCGCGAGCGCTATATTGAGGATTCATGCTGCGTTTCGTGGCTGGAATCCTGCTGGCAATCGCGCTCGGCGCGGATGGGCGGGAGATCGTGATCTTCGACACCGACTGCGGCCTCTTTGGCGACGATGGCGCGGCGCTGGTCATGCTGCTCCGCAGCCCGGCCCAGGCGGCGATTCACGGCATCGCGGTGACGCCAGGCAACGTTTGGCCGGCGCAGGGCGCGGAGTACGTGTTTCACATCCTGGAGCTGCTGAAACAGCCGCAGGTGCCCGTGTTTGCAGGCGCGGAAGGGCCGCTCGTGAACAGCGCCGCCATGGCGCGCGAGTTCGAGCGGCGGTGGGGCGCTCTGACCTACACCGGCGCATTCACCCAGGACCCCGCGGCGGTGAAGCCCGCTCCCGGAGCCCAACTCACCAGCCGAAGACCGCGAAGGGAAAGCGCCGTGGAGTTCCTGACAGCCGAGATCGAGCGCCACCCAGGAGAGCTGACCATTCTGGCCATCGGGCCGATGACCAATATCGCGCTGGCCCTGCGGCTGAAACCCGAGGTCGAAACCCAGATCAAGCAGATTGTCTTCATGGGCGGCAATATCCGCGTGGCGGGAAACGCTTCGCCGGCGGCCGAGTTCAACTTCTGGTTCGACCCGGAAGCGGCGCGCATCGTGCTCCGGTCGCGGATTCCCAGGAAGGTGATGTTCGGACTGGATATTTGCAACCTGGCGGTGCTGAGGAAGGCCGAGTTCGACCAGATCGCCTCGGCCCACACGCCCATCTCGGACCTCTTCCGCGAAGACCTCGGGAACCGCTATCCGGGCTTCCTGAAGCACCCCGAGGCCACCGCCCACATGTGGGACTCGCTGGCCGCGGCGTACCTGATCGACCCGGGGTTCGTGACGAAATCCGAGACGCGGTACCTGGACGTGCAGACCGCCTGGGGCCAGTTCTACGGCTCGACCACGCCGCTGGACCGCCGCCTGGCGCCCGACGCCACGCCGGTGACGGTGATGCTGGACCTGGATTTCAAGCGGGTCTTCGGGTTGTACAAGGACCGGTTGACGCGGCGAGAGTAGCCAGGCTGATCGCGCTACCGCGCATGGCACACGTACTGCTCGATCAGCTTCACCATCATGCCCCAACCCCCCTCGTTGGCCGCGAAGGCCTTGGCCCGGCGCGCCAGCGGAATTCGATCGAAACCGGACTCGGTTATGGTCAGCATGACGCCGTCCGCCACTTCCTCCAGTGCGAAGACTATGAGCGTGGTCGGCTCGGCGGAGTAGTCGACTCCGCCCTCGACGGCGAAGGGATGCCACCGGAAAGAGAACAAGCGCTCTGGTTCCATTTGCTCGATAGCGATCTCGACCGGCATGCCTTCGTACGGCTTCTGGGCCTTGCCGACCTCGGCATCGACCGTCGTCGGCACGATCGCCCCGCGCATCGAGGCGCCTGGCGCGAACGGGCCATCGAAGTTCATGCCGAACCAAGTCCCGAACTCCGTGGAGTCCGACAGTGCGCGCCAGACTCGATTCCGCGGCGCGCGCAATAGGACCTTTTTCTCGATGCGATCCGTGTTCATGCAACCTCCCAACTGCAGATCAGCGCTGTCTGAAAAAGTGATTGACCCACAGAGTGGTCATACGCCGATTATCGCCTATGGATGGCCGCCGGCGAGGGCCTTGGTCTCGGCGTTGCATGCGCGCGGAAGAAAGTCGATGTGGGCGGCGGTGGCCTGGAAGCCATCCATCTCCGGCATTCGGATATCCATGAGGATCGCGTCGACGCGCTCGCGCGCCAGGATTTCGAGCACCTCGCGGCCATTTTCGGCGACCAGCACGGTATGGCCGCGCCGTTCCAAAACGCGAATCGCCAAGATCCGGTTCACCGGGTTGTCCTCCGCCAGCAGAACGCGCAGATTCTCCGGAGCGGGACCTGCGATCGCGGGTATCGCGACGAGTTTGGCGCAGATCTCCAGGCCCAGCCCCGTCCCCCCGTATTTCCGCGTGGTGGAGTCGTCCTCCTGTTCGAAGGGGGCGAAGATGGCGTGCTGTTTCGCGGGACGGACCCCGACACCTGTATCGGCCACCACGAATTCCAGCCTCGGCAACCGAGTCTCGCCGGATTCGAGCCGGACCGCGACCCGAATTTCGTTGGCAGGCGGGAGCGCCCAATGCCACTTAAATAAGCCTGGTATGGTGCGACGCAAGAAATGCGCCTGCGCTCGATCCGTGGAGCGACCTTTCAGGTTGCCACGTCGGCGTC
>JBAWDI010000490.1:0-7541 GCA_049590695.1 Bryobacteraceae bacterium | reverse complement strand
CCCGCGCGGGCGCCACCACCGGCATCTCCGCCGCCGACCGCACCCGCACCATCCTCGCCGCCATCAGTCCGGATTGCCGGCCCGAGGACCTCGCGCGGCCCGGCCATGTCTTTCCCTTGCGGGCGCGCGAAGGGGGAGTGCTGGTGCGCGCCGGCCAGACCGAGGCGTCCGTGGACCTCGCCCGTCTCGCCGGCCTGACCCCCGCCGGCGTCATCTGCGAGGTCATGAACGACGACGGCACCATGGCGCGGGTGGCGCAGCTCCGCGAATTCTGCGCCCGCCACAGCCTGAAGATGATCTCGGTAGCCGACCTGATCCGCCACCGCATGAAGACCGAGCGGTTCATCCGCCGGCTGGCGGAAGGCTCCATCGAAACGGAGTTCGGCCAATTCCGCACCGTCGCCTACGGCAGCGACCTGAACCCCGAGTGCCATCTGGCCCTGGTGCGCGGCGACGTGGCCGGCCAGGAGCGCATCCTGGTGCGCATGCATTCCCGGTGCCTCTACGGCGACGTGTTCGGCTCCACAACCTGCGATTGCGGCCGCCTGGTGCGCAATTCGCTCGGCGCCATCGCCGCCGAGGGCCGGGGCGTGCTGGTTTACCTGCATGAAAGCGGGCCTGGCTTCCGCACCGAGCGGGACGCTTATGGCCGGCAGGTCATTGTGTCGCATGGCCGCGATTTCATGCACTACAAGGACCAGGCCGGGCAGCGCCAACTGCAACACGAGCATGGCATCGGCGCCCAGATCCTCTCGGACCTGGGCTTGCACACCATCCGCTTGCTCACCAACCACCCGCGGAAGATCGTTGCATTGGAAGGGTTTGGCATCGAAATCGTGGATCAGGTCCCGGTCCAGCACTGACGCGCGCGGAACTTTCGTGGCCGTGAACGCGTTAATCATAACGCAGGCACAACGTCCTGAATATTATGAAGGCACAAATCCTCACCACCGCGACTCTCTTCGCTGTTTTTTCCGGCGTGCTTCCCGCCGCCGACTTGCGATTGCTCAACCTGGTAATGCCCGACGCCACGGCTCTGGCGGACGTTAACGTGGACTCAGCTAAGGCCTCGCCATTCGGCCAGTACGTGCTGACAACCCTGCTCCAGGGTCAGGCCCAGCAGCTGCAGCAGTTGGTAACGCTCACCGGTTTCGACCCACGGCAGGATGTCGATGAGTTGCTGTTCGCCTCCAACAGCACGGCCGGGAACAAGACCGGCCTGGCCCTGGCACTCGGCACCTTCGATCCCGTCAAAATCGCCGCGGCGGCCCAGTTGGCCGGGGCCGGCGTCGAAACGTATAGCGGCGTGTCCATCATTGAAGATCCCAAGAAGCAGAACGGCTTAGCCTTCCTGGATTCCAAGCTGGTGGTGGCAGGCGACAAGGCGAGCGTCAAGGCCGCCATCGACCGCCGCGGCAACGGAGCGCCCGGCATTTCCGCGGCGTTACTCGTCCAAGTGAACCAGTTGAGTGCCAGCGAGGACGCATGGGCCCTCACCACCGTGCCGCCCTCTACGCTGAAGCCGCCGGCAGCCGCCCCGCCGGTTGGGGGAATCAACATCCAGAACGCGCTCCAACAAATTCAATCGGCCAGCGGCGGCGTGAAGTTCGGCTCGCTGGTGGTGGTCACCGCGCAGGCGCAGACTGCGTCGGCGCAGGACGCAACACAGTTGGGCGCCGTCTTGCAGATGCTGGTGAGCATGGCGCAACTTTCGGCCTCCAAGAACCCCCAGGCCGCGGCCGTGGCGCAGGCGCTCGCAGTCACCGCGCAAGGCAGCACCGTGAAGATCACGCTGAGCGTGCCCGAGGACCAGATTCAACAACTGGTGAAGCCCCAGGCGGCCGCTCGCAAAGTGGTGCGGATGTAATCACCTGACGATGTAAGTAGATTCTGCATCGCCGGGCACCGGGCGTCATATATCTTCTCCACGGCGTCGAAATGAGCTATCGTCTTACGTGGATAGGAGTTCCTCACATGATCAGGCTCTGTAAGCTCGCCGCAGCTTTCCTGATGCCGCTCTGGATGACCGCCCAGACCCCCGCGCCCGACGCCGTCAACGAGTGGATCCGCGGCAGCGCCATCCGCCTCGCAACGCCGGTCGCCGGCCACGGCTTCGACGACATGCAGGCGCTCAAGAAGGTGGTGGGCGACGCGCGCATCGTGTCGCTTGGCGAGGCCACGCACGGCACACGCGAGTTCTTCCAGCTCAAGCACCGCATGCTGGAGTTCCTCGCTACCCAGATGGGCTTCACCATCTTCTCCATCGAAGCCAACATGCCGGAGGCTTACCGGCTGAACGATTTCGTCCTCAACGGCCAGGGCGACCCTGTGCAGCTTATCAAGGGCATGTACTTCTGGACCTGGGACACCCAGGAAGTGCTCGACATGGTGCTGTGGATGCGCGAGTTCAACAAGTCCGGCAAGGGACGGGTGGAGTTCACCGGCTTCGACATGCAGACGCCAAACGTGGCCAACCAGATTGTTCGCGACTTCGTCGCCAAGACCGATCCGGATTTCGCGTCCACCCTGGCCCATGCTTCCGAACTCGCGCTGGCGCCAACGCTCCCTTCGCAGGCTGCCTTCGGCACGGCGATCGGCACATTTCCGCTGGAACCGGCCCTGGGCAAGACCATCCGTTTTAGCGGATACATCAAGACCGAGAACGTCTCTGGGTATGCCGGCTTCTGGTGGCGCGCCGACGCTGGTAATCAGCCAGCCTCGTTCGCCAATTTGGGGGACGCCGCGCCGAAGGGCACCACGGACTGGAAACGCTACGAACTGGATCTCTCCGTGCCGGCCAAGGCCACTGCCATCTATTTCGGACCGCTCCTGGCCGGCTCCGGCACGGCCTGGTTCGACGACCTGCAAGTGGAGATCGACGGCAAGCCGTACACCAGCGACGCCTACGATTTCAGTTTTGAAGGTCCCACATTGAAGGGCCTTCACGCGAGCGTGCCGGCCTATCCCGCGGCCCTCGACAACCAGGTGGCGCACGGCGGAAAACAGAGCCTGCGCATCTCGCGCACCGCGACGCCGGCGGATCCCAAGGCAGTGGATCCCAAGATCGCCTCCGCCGAGTGGGCCAAGGTGCTGGAGCACCTGGAGGCTTCGCGCGAGCAGTACGGAAAGCGGCAGGCCGCCACGCGCGACATCGAGTGGGCCATCCAGAACGCGCGCGTCGTCGTGCAGTGCATGCAACTGCGCGCCAACCAGGTCACGCGCGACGCCAGCATGGCCGCCAACGTGAAATGGATTCTGGATCATTCGCCGGGCGCGAAGATCGTTCTCTGGGCGCACAACGGGCACGTCATGACGGCCGGCGGTGGATCGATGGGCTCGGCGTTGCGCAAGATGTATGGCGACCAGATGGTGGTCTTCGGGTTCTCGTTCGACCAGGGGTCCTTCCAGGCACGCTCACAGGGGGGCGACCTGAGAGATTTCACGGTGCCGCCGGCGCCGGCCGGCAGCCTGGATGCCACCCTGGCGGCGAGCGGCATCCCGCTGTTCGCGTTGGACCTGCGGGCGGCGCCCAAGACCGGCCCGGTCGCCGAGTGGCTCCATGCCGCACACGCCACGCGCAGCATCGGCGCCCTGTATGCGGAGGAGTTGCCCGACCAGTATATGGTGAACCAGGTGGCGCCCGAGACATTCGACGCCTTGCTCTTCGTGGAGAAAACGACCGCCGCCCGGAAGAATGCCTCCACGCCGGGCGCGGCGGGCGCGACGTTCGACTTCAAGGCCGTTGCCCGGCCCACCGGAGACACCACCGGCCCCACCGAATACCGCGATCCCGAGTACGCCGTCTCCGTGAAGGTTCCCCAGGGCTGGAGAGTCGGAGAGGCATTCCGCTGGGGCGATCACCAAACCACGACGCGGCTGATCGGTCCGGGGAGCTTGGACGCGGGGAGGCTCTATTTCCAGATGCGCCCCAATACCGCGCGGTCCGAGGAAGAGGCGTACACCCTGCTGCTAGCCAACCCCGAGTCGAAAGCCGCGCTGCGCGTGGCAGCGGGCCTGGCCGACTACAAGATCCGGCCCGGCAGTGTGCAGCGCCGCGCCGTCGGTGGGCGGCCCGCGGTGAGTTGCTTAGCGGACTTTACCCTAGGCGGAGTGAAGATGGTCGAGTACCAGACCTGGGTCAGCGGAGAGACCGCCTACGCGCTGTTCTTCGCGCAGGTCGCCGCGCCCGAACTCGATGCCTTGCGGCAGCGTCTCGATCCCATCATCGAGACGCTGGAGCTTCCGTAGGCGGCGCCGGGCCGCGGCTGGGCCGCGAGCCGCTATCTCAAATCGCCGAAATGCACCGCCTCCGGCACGCCCGGCTCATCCAGTAGCTGAATGGTGGTCGCGGGTCCCAGATCCACCGGCTTCCCCCACGCGCGTAACGCCCAGACGATCTTCTTGTCCGGCGTGATTTCCAGCGCCTGAACGGGAGCCGTGGCGGGATCGGCCGGCCCATCCCACTGGTTGAACCAGGTATCGATGAGCGTGTTCCCATTGGGCAGCCGTGTCGCGATCTGCATGGAGTTGAACAGGTACTCCGGCACATCCGCGGGCGAAAACTCCCAGACCGTGGCACCGGCGGGGTTCACCTCGCGGACCATTTTCGCTCCGGCGATGAGGGTGTTGCCGTTCTTCAAACGCTCCGCTGACCAGGTGGCGATTCCCGGCGTGCATGACCAGAGTTCCTTGCCGGTGGAGTCGTATTCGACGATCTTGCCCATGTCCATGTGCGCCAGCAGCAGCGTGCCGGCCTCCGTGAGCCGCGCGTGACGAAACTGGCCGTGCACGCTTTTCGGATTCTTGACCGGAACCACAAACTCACGCTCGGTCTTGCCGGTGACGATATTCACCACCACAACCTTGGCGGGATCGCCATTTTGCACGTAGAGCACGCGCTCCTTGCCGATGGGCTGCGCGGTGTGCACCTCGGTGCCCTCCGGAGCGTCATAGTGCCAGAGCACCTTCTTATCCCGGTCGATCAGGGTTACGCCGAACTGGTGCGCGAAGAGCACGCTGCCACTCGAAAGCAGCACGGCATCGCTGATTTCGCCTTTCGCCGTGGGATCGTGAAACTCCCAGGCGACCTTTCCCTTCCGCACGATGTACATGTCCTGCGTCTTGGCCTCTCCGGCGTAGAAGAAATCGTGCTGCGCCAGAGCGTTGCCGGGCAGGACTTTGGGGAAGTTGGGTTTCTCCGCCGCCGGCTGTGCCGTCGCGCACACGGCGCCAGCGGCGATGATCAGGGTAATGAATTGCAGTGTCGGTTTGTTCTTCACACGTAATACGGTACCAAACCTCGCCACGCCTAAGTGCAGATCCTGCCTCCGGTCGTGCACTTTTCGCTGTTTCAGCACGCCCCCGCCCGGCAGCTCCACTTCTCTGCCTCTCGAATCGTAATGGCGGCAAACGTGCCCTACCTAAACTCTGGAGGAACATCTTGACTACTTTAAGAACATTAACGGATACGGCGTCGGAGCTTGGCAAAGAGGCCAGAGAGTCGGTGGAGGAGTTAGGCCGGTCCGCCGGCAAGAAACTGGATCAGGTGCGAGATGATACAGGGGACGCGCTCCATGCGGCTGCCTCGTCCGTTCGCTCGACAGGACGCAAAAGTTCCGAGGCAATCGACAACTGCTCAACGCGCGCAGCGGATGGACTGGACGCCACGGCATCCTACATCGAAGATCATGACCTGAGAGATGCGTTCGACGGTCTGCGGAAGTTCGCTCGCCGGCATCTGACCGGCTCTCTGGTGGCCGCGGCCGCGTTCGGCTTTCTGGCGGGATCCGTTATTTGCAGAGCGACGCATTCGTGCTCTTGCGGAAAAGCACCTGAAAGCACATAACATTCCGAGCCGCGACCGTCAGAGAGCGGTTTGCCGAACTGCGCGCTACCGGGGCAAACTCATGCTGGGCTTTGTCTGCCGCCGCGCCGTCTGCCTTTTCCCCCACAAATTCCATTTTAGGACTTGATATTAAGATTGTCTTCATATAGACTGTCTTCAGATGGATCTGTTGCAAGGTACGTTGGACATGCTGGTGCTCAGGACGCTGGTCTTTGCACCGCTGCATGGTTACGGCATCGCGAAAGAGATTCGCAGCCATTCGAACGAGGCGTTGGGCATCGAGTTTGGCTCGCTCTATCCGGCGCTCAAGCGGCTTGAGCTGAAGGGCTTGATCGCTTGCAAGTGGGAGACTTCCGAGCATAACCGGCGCGCGAAATACTACCACCTTACGAGCGCGGGTCGAAAGCAGCTCATGCGGGAGCATTCCAAATGGGCCGAGTTCGTGAACGCCGTCTCGCTGGTGATGGGGCCGAACCCCGACGAGGTCTGACCATGAGCGCCTGGCGAAAACTGAAGTACCTGTTGCCTTCCTACCGTCACGCCGAGGAGCGCGACATGCAGGAGGAACTGGAATCGCTGGCCGCCATCGCGGGGCCGCGGGAACTCGGAAACCTCACCCTGGCGGCGGAAAATGCGCGCGGCGTTTGGGGATGGGCGTGGCTGGAAGGAATCGTGGCGGACGTGCGTTACGCGCTGCGGGTGCTGGCGAGGCAGCCGAGCTTTACCGCGGTGGCGGTGGTCTCGCTGGCATTGGCGATCGGGGCCAACGCCGCGATCTTCAGCCTCATGGACGCTGTTCTGTGGCGAGACCTGCCGGTGCGCGAGCCGGAACGGCTGGTCCTTTTGGAGAGGTATTCGCTTTCCTACCTGGCGTATTCGCGGTTTGCGGAGAACGCCGGAAGCGTCATGGATGGCGTGTTTGCGTGGTACTCGAACGCATCGCGCCGGCTGGACTCGGGCGGCGGAGCGCAACGTGGCACAGTGGAGCTGGTTTCGGGGAGCTATTTCCCTACGCTCGGATTGCGAACGCAATTGGGGCGCGGCATTCTGCCGGAGGACGACCTCCGCGGCCAGCCGGCGCAGGTAGCGCTGCTGAGCCACGCGTACTGGCAGCGCGCGTTTGGCGGCGACCGCGGCGTGGTGGGCCGTCCGATTTGGGTGGAGCGGGCGCGGTTCACGGTGATCGGCGTCGCTCCGCCGGAGTTTTTCGGCCTGGAAGTGGGAAGCGTTCCCGACGTCTGGATCCCGCTGAGCACGTTTGCAAGCGTATTTTCGGGGCCAAACTACCTGGACCACCCGGGCAACAATTTCCTGTATGTGGCGGGGCGGCTCAAGCCGGGAGTGTCTATACCCCAGGCCGACGCGGCGCTGACTCCTATCGCCATTCAGATCGACATCGAACGCAACGGACCTCCGGCCACGGAGGCGCGCCGCCGCGAGCTGCTCAAAAGCAGGGTGAAGCTGACACCGCTATCCAAGGCGCTCTCGTGGTTGCGGCAGCGGTTTTCCAAACCGTTGCGAGTGGTCTTCCTGATGGTGGCCGTGGGGCTGCTGCTGGCGTGCGTAAACGTGATGGGCCTCGAATTCGCGCGGGCCGGAGAGCGGCAGAAAGAGCTGGCGGTGCGGATGGCCATCGGGGCCAGCCGGTGGCGCATCATGCGGCAACTGGTGACGGAGTCGGCGATCATTGCGGCCG
>JBAWDI010000489.1:0-9515 GCA_049590695.1 Bryobacteraceae bacterium | reverse complement strand
GACCGGCACGGCGGTGATCGTGTGCCCCGGCGGCGGCTATGCCCACCTGTCGATGGACAAGGAAGGCGACCAGGTGGCGCGCTGGCTGAATTCCATCGGGGTCGCGGCCTTCGTGTTGAAATACCGGCTGGGACCGAAATACCACCACCCGGTGGAACTGGGCGACGCGCAGCGCGCCATCCGCACGGTCCACTACAAGGCCGCCGAGCTCCGGGTGCTGCCGGACCGCATCGGCATCATGGGCTTCTCGGCCGGCGGCCACCTGGCCTCCACGGCCGGCACGCATTTCGACGTTGGAAACGCCAGCGCTTCCGACCCCATCGACCGCGTGAGCAGCCGTCCCGATTTCCTGGTGCTGTGCTACCCCGTGGTCACGTTCGGCCAGTTCGCGCATCGCGGCTCGCGCGAAATGCTGCTGGGCGATAATCCCGATCCCAAGCTGGTCGAGAACCTCTCCAATGAATTGCAGGTGACGCCGCAGACGCCGCCCACGTTCCTGTTCCACACCACCTCGGACACCACCGTGCCGGTGGAAAACAGCGTGCAATTCTACATGGCGCTGCGCAAAGCCGGGGTCCCCGCCGAGATGCACATTTACGAGCGCGGCCCGCACGGCGTCGGCCTCGCTCCGACGGACGAAGCGCTCTCCTCCTGGCCGGCGCGCCTGGCGGACTGGCTGCGCGTGCGCGGCCTGCTCAACGCCGCGGCGAAATAGGCCGCATTCACCGAACCGCCCGCGCGATCGGCTTGATGATTGTTCCGTCCGGCCCATGGACCGTGACTTCGACCTGATCGGTCGTATCCGGCGGGACGTGAGAAATGCGGCTGCGCTGGACCATCCAGCAGCAGTATAAGAACACGGCGAAGCAAATCGCAGCGGGGACATTGGCCTTCACTGCCTTATGCTACTACAGCAGCGGATGTTCGGATGTCCAGGCCGGAAGCACACCGGCGGCAAGGGGGTCCCTCTGGGCCTGGCGCCACGGACCCGGAATTCCCGTGATGTATTCTGGATGAGGAGAAAATGAAGACGCGGGAGTTGACGCCGTGAGTGTGAGTCGGGGCAGGCGGCCAACCGGGCTTGAGCAACGGGACAAAGTTCCTCTGCCGCAGGTGGACTCCCCTAGGATCAACCTGCGGGATGCCGGAATGTGGGCGTTGCTGTTGTGCGCTACCTTCGTCGCTCACCTGCCGGCGCTCCGCGGCAGCCTGCTCTGGGACGATAACATGCACGTGACCCGGGCGGACCTGCGGAGCCTCCACGGTCTATGGCGCATCTGGTTCGACCTGGGGGCCACCCAGCAATACTATCCCCTGCTGCACAGCGCGTTCTGGCTGGAGCATTGCATCTGGGGCGACGCCACGCTCGGTTACCACCTGACCAATGTCGCACTGCACGCCGCGTCGGCCTGCCTGGTGGTGATGATTGTACGGCGCCTGAAGCTACCGGGCGCGTGGCTGGCTGGCTTTATATTTGCCCTGCACCCGGTATGCGTGGAGGCGGTGGCTTGGATCTCGGAGCAGAAGACCACCCTCTCCGGGGTCTTCTACCTGGCAGCCGCCCTCGCCTATCTGCGCTTTGACCGGGCCCGCCGAAAATCCCAGTACTTCCTGGCGCTGGGACTGTTTGTTCTGGCCTTGATGAGTAAGACGGTGACGGCCACGCTGCCAGCGGCGATGCTGGTGGTCTTGTGGTGGCAGCGCGGGCGGCTGGCATGGAGGCGCGATGTGCTG
This sequence comes from Bryobacteraceae bacterium, assembly GCA_049590695.1. Lineage (GTDB taxonomy): Bacteria > Acidobacteriota > Terriglobia > Bryobacterales > Bryobacteraceae > Fen-178. Next base: position 7,781 of record JBAWDI010000489.1, on the reverse strand, counting down.
CCGCTGGTTCCGTGGTTCGCCGTGGGGGCCTCCGCGGGGCTTTTCACCGCGTGGGTCGAGAGCACCCCGCGATTGATCGGCGCGCAGGGGCCGCAATACGCGCTCACATTGGCGCAGCGTCTCCTGCTGGCCGGCCGGGTGCCATGGTTCTACGCCTGGAAAGTGCTTTGGCCGGCGAACCTGATGTTTACGTATCCCCGCTGGAAGATCGACGCCGGCGAGTGGTGGCAATACCTGTTCCCGCTGGGACTGGCGGCGCTGGCGGTTGCTCTCGGTTTGCTGGCGCGGAAGAACCGCGGGCCGCTGGCCGGATTTCTGTTCTTCGCCGGCACGCTGTTCCCCGCGCTCGGTTTCCTGAATGTGTATCCTTTTCGTTATTCCTACGTTGCCGATCACTTCCAGTACCTGGCCATCCTGGGGATCGTCGTTCCGGCCGCTTCCGGGCTGACGGTTTTGGCAGGGCGGATTCCGCCGGGCAGGATTGCCGCCATCGTCCTGCCTGCTCTCTTACTGACCGCACTCGGAGCCGCGACCTGGCGGCAGAGCGGCATGTACCGCGATTACGAAACGCTTTTCCGCGCGACGCTCGCACGCAATCCCGGCAGCTCTTTTCTCCACAGCAATCTGGGGGTGATCCTCATGTCCAGCGGACGGGAAGCGGAAGCGGCTGCCGAATTCGGGGCGGCGGTGCGCCTGACACCCGACGACCCCGACTATCGCGTCAACCTGGGGCTGGCTCTGGCCCAGTTGCCAGGCCGCATGGCGGATGCGATCGCGGAGTATCAAAGGGCCTTGCGGACCGACCCCCACCTTCCGGCGGCGCACCTCAACCTGGGGCTTGCTTTCACGTCGATGCCCGGCCGTCTGGAGGATGCGATCGCGGAGTATCGGAAGGCGATCGCGGAGTACCAGACGGCGGTTCGGAGCGAACCCGATTTATGGGAGGCCCATTTCAACCTGGGAATTGCCTACGCACAAATTCCCGGCCGGGAGGCCGACGCCATTGCGGAATACCGGACGGCCCTGCGGATGAAGCCCGATTCCGCATTGGCGCACTTCCACCTGGGAAACACGTTCCACAAGATGGGCCGTCTGGAGGATGCGATCGCGGAGTATCAAGCATCACTGAGCATCGACCCCAGCGTTCCCGAGGTCCACTATGAACTGGCGTATGCGTTGGCGCAGATTCCGGGCCGCGTGCCAGAGGCTATCGTTGAGTGCCAAAAAATGTTGCTCCTCAAGCCCGGTGACGAACCGGGGCGACAATTGCTGGCGTCGTTGTTAGCGTTTCGAGACGGCCGCGGGCGGTAGCGGACGGCCAGCGAACACGATGCAGAATTTCATAGTTTTTTACCCGTCTTTCTGCCAAAAATCATAGGCTGCGGAGGCCTGTGAGATCGGCCCTGGACGCCCTTCGGCGACCCCGCCAGCAGGTCCGCCGGCAGCCGCTGCCGGGACCTCGTAGATTGGTCCGAGGCTATTTTTTTTCAATACGATACACTGGATCAAGAGGACCGGTTACACGGTTGTTACACGGTTACACGTGGTTACCGCGGTATGCTGGGATCACACTTAACGGGCACCTGGAAAAAGTGTCTTTACACGATACGCAATTCCTGCTAGTGTTATCCTGTTTACCTATTAGAGGTCCTGAGGTCCTGTAACTCGCGAGGATTGACCGCCAGACTGACCAGGCCCTCTTGAGCGTCGTGCCAGAAATCGAACGGTTAGTGTGTGAGTGCAAGTCGTGGTGGAGCGTTCCGGAAAGGCACACTCCAAATGACAAGGAGACCGCCCATGACCCCGTTGGCCGTAACGGCATCGCTGGGAATGGCCGGGGGCGGTATTCCCTCTCTTCAACGGCTATTTCCTCAAAAAGGAGAACAAAGTGCGTATTCGTCTAGAAGTAGGGCTGATAGCCCTTGTTTTGGTGCTCGCGATGCCCGTGTTGGCGCAGAACAATACCGGCATCATTTCCGGCAGAGTCACGGATCCGACCGGAGCGGTCGTGCCAGGCGCACAGATCACGGTCACCCAGACCGACACGAACGTGGACAACGTCAGCGAGACCAACTCTGAGGGGCTGTTTCGTGTCCCGTCCCTGCGCGATGGCCCTTATAGGGTAACCGTCACCGCCAGCGGATTCAAGAAGGCCGTGCGTGAGGGCTTTAGCCTCCGCATCGACGAGAATCTAAACCTGGAACTGACGCTGGATGTGGGTGCGGTTTCGGAAACCATCCAGGTCACCAGCTCCATTCCCTTGCTGGATACGCAAACCTCGTCCACCGGCCAGGTGATGGAGGGCGATTATTTTTACGAACTGCCCAACTACCAACATTGGGAGAAGGGCGTCCTGTACTATACTCCCCAGGTTGAAACCAACAACGCCCCGTGGCCCGGATCGCTGGGCAATTGGAACTTCAACGGCGCCAACAGCTACCAGACCGCCACATATGAAGATGGGCAGTTGTCCACCACCATGGACGGTGGCACCACCATCAATTCCGTCTCGGTCGCCGACGAGGAAATCAAGGTGATCAGCAGTGCCATGCCGGCCGAATACGGCCACGCCACCGCCGGCGCCCTGCTTGTGGTCAAGAAGGCGGGCACCAACGAGTTTCACGGCCAGGGCGGCGAGCTTTTCAAGAACAATCCCCTGGTCCATCGCCGCTTCTTCATTCCGACGACCAACCCGCAACAGGGCGTTACCGACATGTTCCAAATGCCCGATTTCGTGGTCAGCGGGCCGGTGATCCTCCCGCACCTCTACAACGGCAAAAACAAGACGTTCTTCGAGATTGGCGGATCGTACCACGTGGATAGCTCGTCCAATGCGAGCAGCTATACGGTACCCACCACCGCCATGCTGGGGGGCGACTTCAGCGCCTATACCAACCAGATCTACGATCCCGGCTCGACGGCCGGAACCTACTCCGCCGGCAACCTCTCACGCACGCCGTTCCCCGGCAACATCATTCCGAAGAGCCGGTTCAGCAGTATGTGGAACGCGATCGCGGCCAACAATCCTTTCAAAGCGCCCCAGGCGAACGCCGGCAGCGTACTCGGCAACGGCCCCAGCGGAAACATCGTGGCCTCCGGCACGGGTCATTACTATAACCTCACCAACCAGGTTCGCATCGACCACAGTTTCACCGACAAGTTCAAGATATTCGGCAGTTTCACCTGGGGCAACCAACATCAGCCCGCGATCAACGCCGACATCACCTACCAGCCGTACGATCAGTACCAGGTATACACGCTGACCTACCAGAACGTGGGCACCGTCGGGGCTACCTACACCATCTCCCCCACCTTCATCAGTGAGACCAGCGTCGGTGAATACCGGCGCACCCAAAATCCGACTTCGCCCGGCGGGGACTTCGAATTCACCATGGCCAAGACCGTGCCCAACCTTCCCGCCAACGTATACCTCAACCCCGTCGGCTTCGGGTTGTCGGAGGGCAGCAACGGCAGCTCCCAGTTCGGCGTTGGCACCCTGAGCGTCCTGGTGAACAACGTCCACCAGTTCCGCCAGGACTTCACCAAGGTCAAGGGGACGCATGCCATCAAGTTCGGGTATGAATGGCTGTGGGAAAACGAAGTCAGCCACAATATCGGCAACCCGCGGCTGACCCTCACTTTCGGCGTCGGCTCGACTAATAACGCCGCCGTCGACCCGACCATGAACCTCTCGGGCACTGGGACTGCGGTCCCCAATACCGGCGGCATCGGCCTGGCGAATGTCATGCTGGGATATGTCACCGGCTACTCCTTTGCCCAGCAGGGCCCGAGCCTGCTTCCGGTAGATTCCAACCATAGCTTGTATGTCCAGGACGATTGGCGGGTGACTCCCAAGCTCACCCTCAACATAGGCGTCCGCTACAGCAATGAGACCCCGGCGCACAGCAAGTTCCCGGGGCAGCTCAGTGTTGGAAGTCTCACGGCGCCGGACAACTACTATACCTCCGGTTCCGTCGCCGGCCTCCTCACCTGCCCGGCGGGCGGATGCATGGGCGCCTGGGTCCAGCCCAAGGGCTTCCTCTGGAACCGCGACAACAACAACTTCCAGCCACGCTTCGGCCTGGCCTGGAATGTGGAGCCCAACACGGTGATCCGCGCGGGCTTCGCCGAGATGATTCTGGATTGGAACCTGGGGTGGACCAACCAAAGCGAGATCGGCGGCGGCAGCTTCTATAACCAGACGGTCACCCAGCCGTCCAATAGCTACGCGCCGCTGTTCAATATCAACTCGGGTGTGCCGGCGTTCGTCTCAGTCCTGCAGAATTCCGCCGGACAGATCCCCACCTCGGCTTCGTCGCCATCGGCGCGCCCCACGATTACCGTGGTTCCCGCCAACTACCACAACCCCTACACGTTGAACTGGAATGTCAGCGTTCAGCACGCGCTCAAGAAGAACTACGTGGTGGAATTGTCGTACGTGGGCCTGCACAACGTTGGCTTCTCCGGCAACTATAACTGGGACTCGCGGCCCTACGGGACCGGTATCGATGCCAACGGCAACGTGATCGACCTCACCCAACAAGCCAATTGGTCCTATCGCAACGGCTGGGTCACCAATTCGTCGGGCGTTAACGGCACGCAAGCCTATAAGCCCTATCCGGGTTTGGGCGGCGTCAACTATCAGTGCAATTGCGTCCGCATGATCTACCATTCGGGAACCGTCAAGTTGGAAAAACGGTACTCGTATGGCTTGACCCTCCTCGCGTTCCTTACCTACCAGAAGGGCATCCAGAACTCCCCGGGTAATCTCTATCAGCCCAACCAGTTGATGCGGGCGGTCACCGGCCTGACCCAGAAGTATCGTTTCGTCAGCTCCATGCTCTACGAACTGCCGTTCGGCAAGGGCAAACCCTTGCTGAACCATGGGCGTCTGTTGGACTGGGTGGCAGGCGGTTGGTCCTTCTCATGGAACTACTCCATCTGGGCGCCCACCCCAGCCGGTATCAGCTACTCGGGCGGCACCTACACCAACCCCGTGACCGGCGCGAGCGGCGGCCGGCAGGACTATCCGAACTATGAGCCCGAGCCCGGCAGCCAAATCTACCTCATCAAGGACCCGCAGCTTCGGTCCGACTGGCAGAACATCGGAACCGCCCGCTTCGCGCAGGCGACGCAGAACCCCATCGTCACCAACTGCGGTGTTACTCCGATTTACTACGCCAATGGAACAACCCAGGGCAACCTGTGCGAAACCGTAGCTCCGTCGTTCCAGAACGGCAACCTGCCCGGGAACGAGTGGATCGAGCAACGCATCATCGGGGCCAACGCGTCGATGTACAAGGACTTCCCGATCAGGGAGAGGTTCCGGGCGCAAATCCGATTCGATTACTTCAACCCCTTCAAATGGTTCAACTGGAGCCAGGCGAACACCACTATGACCCAATCCACCCCGGCCACTTTCATGACACCCGGTCTCAATGACAATGGGGATTCGACTGAAGGCGGACCGTCGGAAATGCAATTGTCGTTCCGCATCAGGTTCTAACGACTGAGGCTGACGGCAGCGTAGCTGCAAAACCGGGGCAGGTTCCAGAGTTTGGAACCTGCCCCTTTTCTTGGTCGCGGGGCATAATGAGGAGGTGACCAAGGTCCGTCCCAAGCCGGTGGGCAAGCCGTCGCCGCCCAGAGCGCGGAATGTCTGGCCCGACCTCGGCGTCTGCCTGATTCTGCTGCTCCTGACGCTCGCCGTGTACGGGCAGGTCGGGCACTACGATTTCGTCAACTACGACGATCCCGATAACGTCAGTCAAAACGCGCACGTCCGCGCCGGTCTGAGTTCGCAAGGCCTGGCATGGGCGCTGAGGTCCGGCGACTCCGCCAACTGGTTCCCGGTGACGCGGATCTCGTACCTCATCGACTACCAGTTGTTCGGCCTCGATGCGGGCATGCTGCATCTCACCAACCTGCTGTTTCACGTGTTGAGCACGCTGCTGGTGTTCGCACTGTTCCGCGGCATGACCGGGGCGCGATGGCGCAGCGCGCTGGTGGCCGCTCTGTTCGCGCTGCACCCACTGCATGTGGAATCGGTGGCGTGGATCGCGGAGCGGAAGGACGTGCTCAGCGGCTTCTTCTGGTTTCTGGCGATGCTGGGCTACACGCACTATGTGCGGCGTCCGTCGCCGGGCCGATACCTGTTGGTAGCGGCCCCGTTCTGCCTGGGCCTGATGGCCAAGCCGGTGGTGGTGACGCTGCCTCTGGCGCTGCTCCTGTTGGACGTCTGGCCGCTGGGCCGCATCCGGCTGGGGGCCAAACCGAAGGCCGGAGTTTTCTGGGAGAAGGCGCCCCTGCTGGCGCTCTCCATCGGTTCCTCGGTGGTGACATACCTGGTGCAATCCGGCGCCGGCGCGGTCGGAACGCTGGATTCCATTCCGCTCGCCCGGCGTGTCGGGAACGCCCTGGTCTCCTACATTGTCTACATCCTCAAAATGTTCTGGCCTACCAGGCTGGCCGCGTTCTACCCTTACGCCCAGGAGCTGCCCGCATGGCAGGTTGGAGCGGCGGCTTTGACTTTGCTGGCCATCACTTTTGTGGCGCTACGCTGGCTGCGCCGCCGCCCCTGGTTCGCGGTGGGGTGGTTCTGGTATCTGGGCACGCTGGTTCCGGTGATCGGGCTGGTGCAGGTGGGAGCGGCGTCGCACGCGGACCGGTACACCTATCTGCCGGCGGTGGGGCTCTCGATCATTCTGGCCTGGGGCGCGGCGGAACTGGCCCAGCGATGGCCCCGCGCCAAGCCTGCCGTCGCCGGTCTGGCGGCCGCCGGTTGTGCCGCCTGCTTCTGTCTGACCTGGTTCCAGGTGCAGTATTGGGAGAACAGCATCACCCTGTTCCGGCATGCCATCCAGGTGACCAGCGGCAATTACGTGGCCTATAACAACCTGGGCAGCGCGTTGAAAAGCGACGGGCAGATCGATGAGGCGATCGCGGATTTCGAGCGGGCCGTGGAAATCCGCGGCGGCTTCACGGATGCGCTGATCAACCTGGGCGACGCCTACCAGGCCCAGGGCCGCTTTGAAGAGGGCGCCCGCTACAGCTCCGCGGCACTCTCCATCAACCCGGCTTCCGTGGAAGCGCACGTCAACCTGGGCACCGCCCTCGGAGCGCTGGGCAGGGCCGCCGAAGCCGAAGCCCAATTCCGCCAGGCCGTGCAACTTCGCCCGGACGACCCCAAGGCACACAATGATCTCGGGCTCGCTCTGGCTTCCCAGGGAAAGGCAGGCGAGGCCCTGGAGGAGTTCACGGCGGCGGTGCGCCTCGACCCCGAGTATGCCAACGCTCAATTCAATCTGGGAGCGGCGCTGGCGAACTCCGGGCGTCTCCAGGAAGCGGTGGCGCACTTCTCCGAGGCTCTGCGGATTCAGCCCGATTTCCGGCGGGCGCGCGAGAGTTTGGAATCGGTAACTGCCCGCTTGCGGGAATCTCACTGACAGCCGAAGGCCGCTTCCGACTGGCGCTGGAGTTGGATCGCCAGATCCTGGCGTTCGAGCCGCGTATACACCGGGATTAACCTGGCCGCGGCGGAACAGGCGTGCCTCCGCACCATTTCGCAGGACGGATTGATCCGCGGACCGTTGGGGCCCGCCAGCAGCGCGCAGCCCTGCCCGCCTGGCATGTCCTGGTAGAGCGTCTCCAGCTTGCTCCGCAAGTCCACGTCGGCAGTTGCGAACAGACCCTCGAACAGCGCGATGGCGGCATCTTCCGCCTGGCCATCCTCCAGCGAAGCGGCCGCCAGCAGGCGGTAGGATTCGGCCGTCCGCGGAGCC
>JBAWDI010000488.1:0-1940 GCA_049590695.1 Bryobacteraceae bacterium | reverse complement strand
GTCGGAAAAGGGCAGCCCCCTGATATCACCCTGCACCGCGCGTTCGACGCCCATCTCGCGCGCGTAGCGAAGGCCGTGCCAACTGAAATCCAGGGGCACCACCGGCCAGCCGCGCTCCCTCTGAAGCAGGTGCGAGAAGTAACCCGTGCCGCACCCGGCTTCGAGGACACGGCCGATGCTCCTTCCGGCCAGGTAGGGATCCACCAGGCGGAACAGGATGGTCCGCATGCCCCGGTACCACCAGAAGTGCTTTTCGGATTTTGCAATGTTGGCGAATTCCGCCGGGTTCATGAAGCCGGTCATGCTGGCGAGCCGGCTCCAGCGTGGGGTTCGGCGGAGGGCGATTCCGGGGACGCCTCTTGCCGCAGCCGCTCGTAGACTGCGCGCGCCGCCCTCTGCGCGGCGAGCTTCTTGGTGTGGCCGTCGGCCTGTCCGGCGAAATCCTCGCCCACACGCACCTCGACGGTAAACGTCTTGGAGTGCTCCGGGCCTTGCTCCCGCGCAATGGAGTAGCGCGGTTGTGGCAACTTGCGCGCCTGCGTCAGTTGTTCCAGCGCGTTCTTGAAATTCACGATGGCCGGCTGGATGTTGGTCAGCACGTGCGCGGTCACGAAGCTCCGGGCGGCCTCTAGTCCGCCGTCCAGAAAAATCGCCGCGATGAGGGCTTCCAGAGCGTCCACCAGCAGCGTCTTCTTGGCGCGGCCTCCAGTCATCTCCTCGCTGCGGCCCAGTTCCAGATAGCTGCCCAGATCGAGACGCCGCGCCACGCCGTGGAGATGGGTCGCACAAACCAGGTGAGCCTTGAGCTGCGAAAGTTCGCCCTCGCGAGACTCGGGAAAACGCCGGACCAGGGCCTCGGCAACGAGAAATCCGAGCACCGAATCGCCCAGGAACTCGAGTTGCTCGTTGTCGTTCAAGGGAGAACTGGCGCCCGGGTGGGATTCGTTGGCAAGCGAACTATGGGTAAGCGCGCGGCGTAGCAACTCCGCGTGGACGAACTGGTAATCGATCTTCAGCTCGAGCGATGCCGGCTCCGCGCGCATGTCCGGAAGCTTACGGCTTCTTCTCGGCTGGGGGCGGAGGGGCCGGAACAGCCGGTGCGGCCGGAGCAGCCGGAGCAGCCTGAGCGGCTGGAGGAGTGGTGTTCTTCCCGCCGGCCTTGATCGCCATGGCGCGAATTGCCTGGGCTACCTGCCTGATCTGCGGAAGAACCTGCTGATTGGCCATGATCTTGTCGCAGATGGCGATGGATTCGTCGTTCTTGCCCGCCAACTGAAGCGCCGATGCCTCACGCACCTGGAAAGCCGGCTCGGGTTGAGACGAGCCATCCGCCGCCAGCTTGAACTCGGCGATAGCGACATCGTATTTCTTGCGCGTCAGCGCGGCCAGGCCCAAGGCGTTGTGGGCCTCGGCTGTGAGGTCCTTCTTGGCGTCTTCCCACTGCTGGTCCGAGAGCTGTGGATTGGGCTTGGGCGCTTCCTTCAATACCTGGATGGTGTCATTGGCGTACTTCTCGGACTTGGCCAGTTTCTCTTCCTTGTCCAGGTCGTTTTCGCGGGTACGCTGCGCCAGCAGCTCGGCCAGCATCAGCGAGGCCTGAAAGTTCTTGGGGTTGGCCTCGAGCGCGCGCTCGGCGTAAACCTGCGCCTTGTCGAAGTCCCGCTTCTGCTGCCAGGCCTCGGCCTCCGAGAGCAGCGCCACATCCTTGAAGTCGGTATCCGCGAACTTCGTGAGCAGATCCTCGGCGGCCTTGATGGTGGCATCCGGACCGGTTCGCGTCGCCGTGAACAGCGCCTGCACCGCCGCCAGCTCGTCCTTCGATTTGGGGGCGGGCGCCTTGGGAGGCGCCGCTTGCGCCATCAGGCTTGAAACACCAGCCACCAATGCCAGGGCGCCGGTGAGAATCATTCGTTTCATTTGAGAACTCCTTGTTTTCCGTC
>JBAWDI010000487.1:0-5028 GCA_049590695.1 Bryobacteraceae bacterium | reverse complement strand
CCCTCAGCCTGGCGCCGGGGATGTTCGGCGGCAAGTTGGGCGCTCTGGACGCTTACGTTCCCACGGCGAGCGGGCCGGCCCCTGGATCGTCCGGAAGCGCGCTGGTGTGGATGAAAGACCAGTATCGGGCGGCGCTCGACCGCGCGCGGCGCGAGCGAAAGCGGGTGTTCGTGAACTTCACCGGCTACGCCTGCACCAACTGCCACTGGATGAGAGCCAACATGTTCACGCGGCCGGAGATTGCCGCGGCGTTGCAGGATTTCGTGCTGGTGGAATTGTATACCGACGGCACGGACCAGGTCTCCGAGGCCAACCAGAATCTGGAGCTTTCGAAGTTTCACACGGTGGCGATTCCGTTCTACGCCATTCTGGATGCCGACGAAAAGGCGGTGGCGACGTTCGCCGGCTCGACCAGCGACGCGAAGGAGTACCTGGCGTTTTTGGCCGGGGGCCAGGGGCCTGGCGGGGTACCCGCCGCTTCGGCGGGTCGGGGCCAGGGGGCGGGGATTGGGGTGTTCTCGAAATTGGACGGTGGGGCGCTGGATACTTCCGCGTTCAGCGGCAAGGTGGTGGTGGTGAACTTCTGGGCCACCTGGTGTGTCCCCTGCATTGAGGAAATTCCGGGCTTCAACAAACTGAACCAGCAGCTCGGAGGGCAGGGCCTGGTGGTGCTGGGGGTCTCCATGGACGAAGAGGGAGCGGAGCGCGTGCGGCCGTTCCTTAAGAAGCACCCCATGGACTACCTGGTGGCGCTGGGCTCGGAAGCAATTTCCAAACAGTACGGTCTCGACGAACTGCCGGTGACTATAGTCTTCGACCGCTCGGGGAAACAGGTGAAGCGGTTCGAAGGATTCACCGCGGAGGACGCGCTTCAGGCGGTGGTGCAGCAGGCGCTTTGACCTCGACGGCCCCGCCTGCCGCCGTCAGCTTGCCGTCCAGGGCATCCTCGACTACCCCGCGCACTGCGTAGCTTCCGGGAGGCGCTTCGAGCGTCACGGAGACTGATGCGCCGGCCTTCGCCAACTGCGCGAAAGTCGCATCCGTGAGATTCAGATCCAGCTCGCTTCGCTTGCCGGTGACGAAGCTGCCGCGGCTGTCCCGCAGAATTCCCACCAGCGTCAGTTTCTGTCCCCGCCGGCCCTGCCGGGTTTCGAAATGCAAGCGGTTGAGATCCAGGTGCGCAACCATGGTGATGCCCGGCGGCCCCGTCGACTGCTCCCAGGTGAACCGGACAGGCAAGTCCGTGACGGTATCCGAGGCCATCGCTTCACTGTCCAGTTTGGAAGGCGGAGAGCCTGGCGCGGCGGCGTTCGCCGGTGACGCGGCGTAGCCCAGCCGGGCCTGCAACGAATACCGCTTGCCCGCGGCGAGCCGCACTTGCAGGTTATGAAAACGCCCGTCGGCCGCCACGCCGGATGGCGAGAAGCTGAGCACGTACATGGTTTCCGGCACCATGCCCAACTCCCGAAAGCCGCGCGCCAGATCGTTGTTGTTGTGGTAAAAAGTGCCACCCGTGCCGGCAGCCAGAATCGTCATGGCGGCGTCCCGCGCGTCTGCCACTCTTTGCGCTTTCTTCGCCGCCTCGATCGCCTTCGCGTCCTCGACTTGCGCGCCTGGCGGAAGCCGGGTCACCGCCGGAGACGTGGAAGCGTCACCTCCCGGAATCAGCGTGTAAAGCCCTTTGGCGTCCAGAGTGTTGATCACCACTTCCGCGTGCAGCGCCTTGGCCATCAAGAGATCTTGCTCAACCCCCACGTTGCCGGTGAGGAATCCCGCGGAGGCCAGCAGAATCATGCGCTGTCCTGGTAACTTTGCCAGGCCGTCCACCAGGCTTCCAATCGTGCGCAGCGTAATCAAAGCCAGGGCGTCCTGCAAGTTATTCTGCAGATGGCGCAACCCGGCCTCGGACCTAACCGAATCGTCGATGGGTACCCGGTCAATGGATCTCTGCTGGCTGGTCACCTTTGTGATCCGCTCGACCAGTTTGGGCACATCCCCGGTGAACTCGTAGTCTTGCGACTGTGTCACAGTGACCACCGCCACGCGGTCGCCCGGCGCCAGGTCGGTTCTAACAAATCGTTCCGCCGCTTCTCTGGCCGACTTCAAGTCGCGCGCTTCGGAGTTCAGGTCGTCGAAGCAGAGTGCCACGAAGCGGGGCCGCGACTCGCCCTTCAGTCCCGCGGGCGTTGCCGGGACGACGGCCGGCTTCGTGCCGCCACCGGCGTCCACCTGCGATGTGAAATGTTGCTCCGAGAAGGCCGTGATGGTCTGCCTGACCCCGGTGTCGTAGACTTCGAAGTCGTTCCTGGTGAGACCGGCAACCGCGCGGCGCTGGCCGTCGCGGACCACCACTGGGACCTCCACCACATCCACCTCGGTGCGCAACCTGACCGGCGATGGGGGCACGTAGGGAACGGTCCGCGCATGAATCTCCTCGGGAGCGATGGATTGCGCCCTCGCCAAGCCGAAACAGGCAAGCCCGCCCAGTACCGCCAAAAAGCCGGCGGGCGCCGCTACGCGAGGCGCCCGCAAACCACAACCGTGATGTAACCGCCGCACCAAGTCTAAAAATACACCTTCAGCTCCATTTGGACAACGTTCGGCGTGTTGCCGCCCGGCGAGTTGAGGTTCTGGGAATAGGAGGTAATTTCCCCGAAGGTGCCACTTGTCGCGGTGGTGACCGGGTTGCCCAAATTGGCGTGATTCAGGATGTTGAAGAAGTCGGCGCGGAAGTCGAGCTTCCAAGGCTCGCCCGCCGTGAACCGCCTGGTCGGGGAATTGGGGCGTTCACCACACTTGAGGGTGGGGCGCTGGATACTTCCGCGTTCAGCGGCAAGGTGGTGGTGGTGAACTTCTGGGCTACCTGGTGTGTGCCCTGCATCGAGGAAATTCCGGGCTTCAACAAACTGAACCAGCAGTTCGGAGGGCAGGGCCTGGTGGTGCTGGGCGTCTCCATGGACGAAGAGGGAGCGGAGCGCGTGCGGCCGTTCCTTAAGAAGCACCCCATGGACGACCTGGTCGCGCTGGGCTCGGAAGCGGTTTCCAAACAGTACGGTCTTGATGAACTGCCGGTGACCATAGTTTTCGACCGCTCGGGGAAACAGGTGAAGCGGTTCGAAGGATTCACCGCGGAGGACGCGCTGCAAGCGGTGGTTCAACAATCGCTTTGACCTCGATGGCTCCGCTGGCCGCCGCCAGCTTGCCTTCCAGGGCATCCTGCGCCACCCCGCGCGCCGAGTAGCTTCCGGGAGGCGCTTCGAGCGTCATGGAGACCGTGAAGCCGGCCTTCGTCAGTTGCGCGAAAGTCGCATCCGTGAGATTCAGATCCAACTCGCTTCGCTTGCCCATCACGAAGCCGCCGCGGCTGTCCCGCAGAACCCCCACCAGCGCCAGTTTCTGCCCCCGCCGGCCCTGCCTGATTTCGAAATGCAAGCGGTCCAGATCCAGGTGCGCGACCATGGTGATGCCCGGCGGCCCGGCCCACTGCTCCCAGGTGAACCGGATAGGCAAGTCCGCGAGGGTATCCGAGGCCATCGCTTCACTGTCCAGTTTGGAAAGCGGAGAGCTTGGCACGGCGGCGCTCGCCGATGACGCGGCGTAGCCCAGGCGGGCCTGCAGCGAATACCGCTTGTCCGCGGCGAGACGCACTTTCAGGCTATGAAAACGCCCGTCGGCCGCCACTCCGGATGGCGAGAAGCCGAGCACGTACATGGTTTCCGGCACCATGCCCAACACGCGGAAGCCGTGCGCCAGATCGTTGTTGTTGTGGTAAAACGCGCCGCCCGTGCCGGAGGCCAGAACCGCCATTCCGTCGTCTTGCGCCTGAGCCACTCTTTCCGCGTTCTTCGTCTCCACGACTCGCTCGCTCGGCAGAACCCAGCCCGCCGGCGCGGAAGCGTCACCTGTCGGAATGATTACGGAAAGCCCCTTGGCGTCCAGAGTGTTGATCACTACTCCCGCGTGCAGCGCCTTGGCCATCAAGAGATCTTCATCGGCCTCCAGGTTGCCCGTGAGAAATCCCGTGGAGGTCAGCAGAATCATGCGCTCGCCCGGCAACTTTGCCATGCCGTCCACCAGGCCTCCAAGCACGCGCAGCGTGTTCTTCGAGTTAGACAGCGAGTGCTCCCAGATCGCCTCGGACACAGAAGTTACCTGATTCGGCGGACACGGGGCGTGATAGCAGGCTGAACATTCGCCTGTTTTCGCCTTTAGCAGCTCGTCGTCCATGCGATTGGCGATCAGGTATGCCTCATAGGGCCGGATGCGGAGGCACTGTTGCACCGAATCGTCGGTGGATCTCCGATGGCTGGTCACCTTGGCGATTTGTTCGGCCAGCGTGGGCACATCCCCGGTGAACTCGTAGTCCTGCTGCTGCGCCACAGTGACCACCGCCACGCGGTCGCCCGGCGCCAGGGCGGTCTTGACGAACCGTTCCGCCGCTTCCTTGACCGGCTTCAAGGCGAGCGGGTCCATGTTCAGATCGTCGAAGCAGAGCGCCAGGTAGCGGGGCCGCGGTTCGTCCTTCGGTTCCGCGGCGCCAGCGGGCGCGGCCGCAACGATGGCCGGCTTGGTGCCGCTGCCTGCGTCCGCCTGCGACGTAAAATGTTGCTCCGAGAAGGCCGTGATGGTCTGCCTGACACCGGTGTCGTAGACTTCGAAGTTGTTCTTGGTGAGACCGGCGACCGCGCGGTGCTGCCCGTCGCGGACCACCACCGGAACCTCCACCACATCCACCTCGGTGCGAATCGTGACCTTAGGCGGAGGCACGTACGGAACGGTCCGCGCATGCGCCTCGTCGGGAGCGACGGATTGAGCCATCGCCAGGCCGAGGATGGCGAGCGCGGCAAGGAGCGCCAAAAAACTTGCGGACGCCTCTACGCGAGGCGCCCGCAAACCACAACCGCGATGTAACCGCCGCACCAAGTCCAAAAATACACCTTCAGCGCCATTTGGACAACTCTCGGCGTGTTGCCGCCCGGCGAGTTGTGGTGGTGCTGGGGGTCTCCATGGACGAAGAGGGAGCGGAGC
>JBAWDI010000486.1:0-1921 GCA_049590695.1 Bryobacteraceae bacterium | reverse complement strand
GCCGGCGGCGCGAATCTCACCGGCCACCAGCTCGTTGTTTTCGACTTCGGGCGAAGCGACCACGATGTAGAAGCCCTCACGGCTGAGCGTGAGGGCAATCGCCCGGCCGATTCCGCGGCTCGAGCCGGTGACAAATGCAACTCGGTTGGACATTGATTCTTCAATGATAACTTATGGCCGGACGGGGCCCGCCCGCTTCACCGCGGCTACCAGGCCAGGATATGGGTCGACGGCCTTCCCCTTCCACCACCGTTTTTCCGGCTCCAACTCGAAGATCGCAAAATGCAGGTGCGGCGCGCGCGGGTCCGCGTTTCCCGTCGATCCCACAAAACCGATGACGTCCCCACGCTCCACCCGCATTCCTTCACGCAACCCTTTCACGTACCCCTCCAGGTGCGCGTAGTAGTAGCAGTACACTTCCAATTCGTCGAACTGGTAGATGGTGTTGCCGCCCGGTTTGCTGAAGAACAGTTTGCGGACGGTTCCGGCGACCACCGCACGCACGGGTGTACCTTTCGGCTCCGGAATGTCGATCGCCTCGTGCGGATGTCCGTTGTGAACTTCTGCGAACGTATCCCGCAGATCGGCGAGAGCGAGTCCGCGGATGGGCGGAGTCATCTCGAGAATGGAAGAGGTCGCGCCCACCGCCAGAAACACCGAGAAAAGCCCGGCCATCGAAACGCAGAGCCTCAAAGCTACTCCTCCAGGACGACCGGTGTGCCCCGCCGAACCATGCGCGACAGAGTATCCACATCCCAGTTCGTCAACCGGATGCACCCGGCCGATTCGCCGTGCCGGACGTGCCCCGGATCCGGCGTCCCATGGATTCCATAATGCTCTTTCGAGAGGCCGATCCACGCTACGCCGGCGGGATTGTTGGGACCCGGCGGGAGCACTGCTTTCGCGGCTTTCGGGTCCGAGTTCCAGAAGTGCTCCGGGGCATAGTTGTACCACGGATAGTGCACAACGCCCGTGATGGTCCACTGACCGATCGGCAGCGGATCGTGCGAGTCGCCAATGGTGGCCGGATACTGCGCCAGTTGCTTGTCGCCGGCGCCGTAGGCGATGACCGTGCGTTTGGACTTCGACACCACCACGCGTAACGCCAGGCCCACAGCGGCGCGCCGCACATTCGGCACGGCGATTTGCTCCCCCGCCGTGTCCAGTTTCTTGCCGGGATTCAACTCGCCCAGCAGCTTCGGCGCGCTATGGAACCTCTCGCCCAGTTCCTCTTCCGGGGTTTCGAAGCCCAGCCACTTCATCTTCGCCTTTTCCTGGACGTCGGCCGGTATTGGCAGGAAGGGGCCTTTCTCATCCGCCCGGGTAATCGTGTAGTTCGCGAGAAGAGGGCCGGCGTCGCTGTCGAGCAGGCGCCACATCTCCGCATCGATTGTGCCGGTCGGCTTTAGACCATGGCTTTCCTGATATCCCTTGACCGCAACCCCGAAATCGGCGCCGTAGACGCCGTCAATTTCGCCCGGCGAGAACCTGGCGCGGTCCAGAAGAATCTGCGCCCGCACCACCCTTGGACCCGTCGCTCCCGGCCCCACCGCGCCGGTCTTCGTCGAGTCCTCTACTTCGTTGGCGGCAAGACTCCGGACGGCCGGCACGCGGGCGCGGCTTTTCGCCGGTCCGGCAGCGCTCGCGCCGGCCAGCGCCAGAATCGAGGCAGTTGCCGTCAGCAGACAAGTTACGCGCATACCGAAGCGTGGGCACTTTGCGGGCCGTTCCGGCTGCCCCACGAAGCCCGGCGCTCCTGAGCCGATCGAGTTTGTCATGAAACCTCGCGGGCCGGCAGCCCATCCCAACAGACGAAAGCGTCTGTCCCACCTTGATGCACTGGGGCTTGCGTTCTGTGGGGCAGGCGCTTCCGCCCAATGCCACTTAAATAAGCCGCTGCGGTGTCCAGAATAAATCGTGG
>JBAWDI010000485.1:0-13780 GCA_049590695.1 Bryobacteraceae bacterium | reverse complement strand
CGGATGTGATCGTGACGGAATCGCTGGTCGAGCCCACCGCAAGGACGATCTCCTGTGCAACCCTGGCGTTGGCGTTAACCTGGATGCCTTGCTGGGAGAACGTCTTGAAGCCTTTGGCTTCAGCCCTAAGTTCGTATTGGCCGGGAAGCAGCAGCGGAAAATTATACAGGCCATCGCTGTTCGTGTCGGTTTCGTAGCGGCTGTTGGTACCCATCTCGATGGCTTGAACCTTCGCGCCGACAACCACCGCGCCTGTCTGATCCACCACCCTGCCGGCCAGCGTAGACCGGAACTCCTGTGCGTTGAGCAAGCACGAACAGGTGAAAAGCACGATTAGTGCCAATCGACTGAAACTTCGCAACATAACCACACTCCTTAAACGTGTTTGTGAAACCTCAATCCGGACGAGACCGCATCAGTGCTTCGGCACAATATTACCAAAACTACCAAGCGGTTGTCGAAATGCAGCCCGAAGCCGCACCGGTCCAAGAAGGCCCGACTCCAGCAGCGGTGAATCCTTGCTGTAGTGTTTCCAGGTTGAAAACGTGATGCGGGCGCCTGGCTTGGGTATATTTTGCAAAAACCAGTCGGGAATTCGCTTGATTTCGCCAATATCCTTGATGCTTGTCCCTTTATCGGTGTATTCGTACTCCGGTGGAAGATGCTCATCGCCAATCAACCGGTTTGGCCAGAGGTTCGTCACGAGGACTTCCAACCGGTTGCCGCCCCGATGGATCGCCTCGGTCACATCCACACGGTAGGGAGGCTTCCACAAAGTGCCGAGACTGCGGCCGTTCACCCGGACCTCGGCAATCACCTCGACCCGGCCCAAGTCCAAATATAGGCGCTTGTTATGGCTCAGCGCGTCCGCCGAAATCGTCAGCGACTTGGAATAGGCCGCCGTCCCGGAGAAATACCGCACGCCGGAATCGGAATGCCGATGGAGCGACATCAGTTCGGGAAGCGTCACTCCGGACGGTGCGCCGCGTTTCGGGGGAAAGGTCACATCCCAGGGCCCGGTGAGCTCCATGGGCGCGCCTGTTCCGGAGATCCGCAGGGTCAAATCTTTGCCCGACGCGTCGCGCAAGAGGTACCGGCCGTCCTGCCAGATGAGAAGTTCGGGATTGGCGCTACCCGCCAGTTCGATCGCGGGCGGCCCCTCCGGCGGCGGAACCCCCGCCTCCGACAACTTCCGAATATGGTCTTCATCCAACGCTTCAGGGAACAGTTCCGGCTCGGTCATGTCTCCGTTGAAGGAGGGCGCTCCGTAGCCGAGGTTGGCCTCGCGGACGCCTGGGTGAACCACTTGGCCCGACTTCAGTCCGCTCCGGACGAACCTTCCGTTCACGTAAAGGGACGGTACGCCTTCTTTGTAGACAACTGCCAGATGCGTCCAGCCCGAGATACCGATTTGGGCGGTGAGAACCGGTAGAGCCCCCGCACGCGATCGCTCAACGATACCAACGCCATTGCGGCCAGCCGTCAACCCGCATGAAACATGCCCTTCCCCATAGACGGCGTCACCCTGTGGCGGGAAGAATACGAAGCTGGCGGGAGCCGCTAAGGGCCCCCGGCCGGTGGCCGGTAATGGAGTGTCGAGCTCCGGTTTCACCCAGACTCCAACGGAAAAACTGTTGGCCACCTCACGATGAGGCGCGGGCTGGGGCGCGGCGAAGGGCTGGGGCGACACGATGGTGGCCCCATCCCGTGTTACGGCCACCAGGCGGTGTGGCCTCGCCGGCGAACGAAAGACCACGAACAGCGAGCCCGCCGGATCGATGCGGATAGGTACACGCACCCGCCCGGACACGACGTCGTAGAGGTCCACCGGCGCGATAGCCCCGGTGGCAGGGTCCCAAAACTCGGGCCGTTTGCCATCCACGCGAAAGGTGCAGACCAGGTCCTCCGGCCGCCGCTTGTGGTTGCACACAAAGTAGAAATCGTCTTCCGCAATTCGGCGGTGGATATAGTAGACCTGAGCGTCGCCCGAGCGGGACGTCACTTCGAAATCGGGCCCGACTCCCAGTTTCTCCAACACCGCGCTCAGCGGCTGTCCCCAGAAAACGCGGCCATTGCCCACCTTTCGTTCGACGAGCGCCGCGCCTTCCGTATCGCCCCAGAGCTCGTCGACGATGCGGCGGACTTCGCTATCGCTCTCGGGATAACCTATGAGACTGGGAGAGCCTTGTGGCCTGGCGCCGACCAGACACATGCCTTGCCGCACCAATTCCCGGATCTTCCGCATCAGGTTGAGGGTGACCCTGGTATCGTCGCGCAGCACCAGCAGGCGGTAACTCATGCCATCGGGCAATACAATGCGGCCGTTGTCGATGCGCGCGCGGGTAAGGATTGCCCCCGCATCGATGGCGTCCCAGTCATGCCCCTGCGGCGGGGCGGGTTCGAGCACGCTAAGGGTGGGCGCCTCCACGGGCGCGTTCTCACCTTCAAAGTAGACGATATCGGCGACAAAGAGACCCTGCTGGAGCAGATACTGGCAGCGCGACAGATAGCGTATCCACTCACCGGCCCGCTCGAACCACGTATTCGTGCGGTCGAAATGGATGCCATAACAGCCCATGGTCATGCCGGGCACGGCGTCGAGATGCGGCTGCAGCGCATAACGGTGAAAGATGAACTGGTTGAGCCCTTGCGCGTACATCCAATCGCCCTGCGCCTTAAATCCGTACGGATGTCCCTGCCATTTCGAGTACTCCGGATTGCCCGTGAAGGATTCGGCGCCAACCACGGCTCTGCCATACACGTGTCCCACGGAGGCCGCCAGTTTGACGCTGCGGTGACTGGCGCCGCCCTGCCAGAATTCGGCCATGGGAATATCGACGCGCGAGCCGATCTGCATCTCATCGAAAGGACCGCCGCTATATGGTTCGGCGGAAGATTTCAACCCGTTGTGCCGGCATAGCTCGGCAAAACGGCCGTAGTAGTTGTCGGCCATCAAGTCGGCCTGCAGGCGGCGGACGTCCCAAAGAAAACGTTCGGACTCCTCGGCGCTGCCCACCACCCGTCCGGTCATGGCCGGCATATACCTTCGGAGGTCGTAGCCGCACCGCCGCTGAAACTCCTCTGGAAACTCTCTGGTCCAGTTCTGCATTCCCACTTCGTAGCTGTCGATCAAGGATCCCGCCATCCCCTTGGCCACCAGGGGACGGAGCATCGGCAGGATCTTGTCGAACATGTAGTGGAAGTGAAAGTCGATACCGGCGCGGCTGTACTTATCGCAGTCGAGGCCCAGTCCGCCGTCGGGAGCGGAGCTGTTGTGCCGGCCGGTGGGAGTGTGTCCCATGCGCAGAACGGTCCAATTACCGGCGGGGGCATCCCACCGGAGGCGGCCCTGGGGATCCATATACCGCGAAACATCGAGAACCGTTGCCAGGTCGATGATGGAATCGCGAGGCACGCCGGCGGTAAACCCCGGCGGCGGCGCGGTGGCCTGCCCGGGGCCTCCACGGCTTGCCGAATTATTCTTATAATGCCAACCGCGGATGCGAGCGCCGGCCGATATCCGCACCTGAGAGATCCGGCTGGGCTGCCGCATGACCAGGCGGAGATACTTCAGCGATACGGCGGGAAAGCTTTCGGTCCCGGGGATATCGGACACGCCGCCGGTGCTCGGCACATGAATTTCGCAAACACTCCGGTAGCGGATGCCGTCGTCGGAAGCTTCGACGGCGATTTCAGCGGCGCTACTCGATCCGCTGGAGGCCAAAGCGACGCCATACACCGCGATCGCCCGCGCCTGGATCGGCTCGGTGAATTCCAGTTGGAGAAAACCGGGCTGGCCCGAAGCCGCCGGGCGTACGTCGATGCCTTTGGAGAGGTCGCCATCGGTCAACACATCCGGATCTACGGGTCCAACGCTCGAACTGGCCGCGCGGATCATTTCGCGCAGAGGGCGTGTCTCACCCGCGAGAGACGGGAATGCCACCACCACTGCGTCGCGGTAATAGTCGAGCTTGGTGTACGGTTGCGCAAGCGGAAGGTCGTCCGGATGGCCGCCGGTTAAGAAGGTCTCGCTCCAGACCAATTGCTGCATGGCAAGCTCGGGCGTGATCCAGGGGCCGCCACTGGACGACCAGCCGGGGCAGTTGTGCATAGCGAACTCAAGTCCCAGCCGGTCGGCTTCTTTGATGGCATGCGCGGTCAGTTGAAGCCACTCGGGGCTGAAGAAGGCCACCGGCCCTTTGGGAGTGCGCGATCCCACGTTAAAGATCTGAAATCCCGCCAGGCCCAGTCGCCCGATGGCCTCCAGGTCGGCGGTGATGCCGCTGGCGGTGATATTGCCGTTCATCCAATGCCACCACGTCTTCGGATAGGCGGATTTTGGCGGATTCCGGAAGCCCGCGTCGAGCGCGGCACTGGCGGGGGTATCGGCCGCGCGCGATTCGTGGCTCGCCAGCGACAAAGCGGCGGTGCAACCTTTCAGGAAAGCTCGTCGTTGCATATTTCTACTGGCCGATCACGATCATGGAATACAACCGCATGGCCGGCGCCACAAAGCTCACGTGCCCGGCGGTTTCCTCGAATTGCAGCGCTACCGGTTCGTCGGCATCGGGCGAGAAGCAGGCCACGGACTTCACGGCTCCGGGAAGCTGCTTGCCGACGGTCACCCGGAAGGGCATCGGTTTGTGCTGGCGGTCGAAATTGACAAAATGAGCGATGGTCTCCCGCGTCTCGGGCCGGGTGAGGAGTTCCATCACGGTTGTAAGCGGCGCTTCGGTCTGAATCGAGAGTCCGTTGGGAAGATTGTCGGCGATCGTTTGGTAGATCTCCCGGTGGTTTTGCGGCAACACCCACTGGGCCGGCGACATCCGTGCCGTGGGACGGAGAGTGGCCCCTGGTTCCGGGTCTTGATTGGCGTCCTGGCGCCCCTGCCCGCTGGCCGCTGCCGGGATGATGCGTGGGATATAGACGATGCGCCCCTTTCCTTCGCGGCGTGCCGGGAGCAGAGGGTTATTCCGCCGCCGCTCGCGCCATTCGTTGTACACGGCCGTATTTCCCGCCAGGATCAGGGTCCCGCCGCCGCGCACATATTCGAGGAGAGTCCGGATCTGGGCGTCTGAGATGGATTCCTGCCCAGCCAGGATGATGGCCGCGTACCGGCTCGCCGCACCCAACTGCTCGTCGAACAGGATGTCGAACGGCACCTTATATTGGATCAGCACTTGTTCCATGAGCGTCGCGGGAACTGAGGTGGCATTGATACTGTAGGCCATGGACGGCCAGTTCCGGAGCACGGCCACATCCGCTACGTTCTCAGTGTGTGTATAGTAGCGGGCGCTGTAAGCGCGAAAGAACTCCACCAGCGGGGTGAAAACGTTGTGAGCGCTGGCGGCCCATGCGGTGCCGGCATATCCGGAGACCGTCGTTTCATATCCGAAAGCCATGTGGACGGCCGCCGCGAGGTCGTCCGCGAGGCTCTCTTCGCAGCTCGACCGGAGCTGCCGGGCCACCTTGTAGGATCGGATCTGCGATACCAGCGCGCCGGTCGCGGAATCGATTCGCGCGTTATAGCCGCCAGTATCGAAAGACATCAGGTCGATGTGTCCGGCAAACAGCGGGTGGTACACGGCGTTGGTCCAGTAACGGTTGAAGCTGTAGAGACCCTTGATATTGAAATGGACGGCTACATGGGGGTCGAGACTCTTCACGTACGCGGAGAGATCGTTGGCATAATTCGCCAGAGTTTCGCAGCGGAACCGCACCCATTCCTGAAGGACCGGATCGTTCAGAGCGGATACGCTCTCGGCCTGGGCGGGGGAATCCCATTCATGCACCTGGACCCAGTCCACGTCGGGCAATCCGAAGCGCCGCAGGGCAAGCTCTTTGGTGGGGTAGCGCTGGCGCAGAAAATCGTGGAAGGCGCGCACGCAGCGTGGGCATTGGCACGATTCCGGCTCGGGCTGGAGCATCACATTATCGAAGGCGATCTCGTCCGCGTGAACCTCCTCCACCGCGATTTTCAGTACACGCTTGATATATTCCCGGTATGCCGGCTCATTCGGGCAGGCGTAGTGGCGGTAGGTCTGAGCGCCGTACGGCACCCAACGGCCGTTCTGGTCGCGTTGCTCCCAGTTCCTGGCTTGGGGGACTTCCCGGTAAAGGGTCTCCGTGAACATGGTGCCGCCCACGTACACGCCGACCTTCATCCCCAACTGATGCATCAGCGCCGCGGCCCGGCGGGCCTTCTCCATGTTGGCCTTCTCGTATTCCAGGCCAAAGCCTTTATAAAAGTAGAGCCGGCCATACCGGACCCCGGCGGCCGCCATACGCTTCAGGTTCTCGGGCTCGTACATGCGCTCGTAGCCCGTGGCCTCATCTTCGAAGTGGTCGCCGCGCCGCATCAGGAATTCCAGCGGCTCGTGGGTCAGCCATGTGACGTTCTTAGCCAACGCGGCTTTTTCCCGGGCACTGCGCTGCCACCGGGTGTCCACCGAAGGGGAGGAGACAGTCTGAGCCAGAGCTGGAAACAAAGAGGCAAACAGCAGGAGGGGAATCAGTTTCGCCGTTAGGGGCCTTCGACCAGATGGCATACTTCATGGTGCGGCGAGATCTGAAGGAAAGCAAGTGTGCGCGATTTCGGTGACGGAACCTCAAAACTCCGCTCACCGATTTGCGTTTCGGGGTTTCGTAGCCTGTCCCCGAAATGCGGGCCCGTTCACCGCCCCTGTGTCAGACTGGCCCGGCAATGTGTCACCGGCCCACATCCGGGGGCGTTTCCACCATGGAAAGAAGCAGGCAAAACACCACTAAAAGTGCGAGTCCCGTTGCGACCATCATTATAGTGCCCTCATTTCTACAGATAGGCAGAGCAATTCGAATGCCATAGACCTGGCGGGCAGGCTCACAACCTGACCACTCTACTTATCGGCCAATTTTGGGAATCCCCTTACGGCTGGCAGGCCCCGAGCTTGACGGCGAATGCGGCCACTGGGACCCAGCGCTCGCCCTGGCGGCGCTCGATGTGGAACGACTGCGTGGGGCCATCGGCGCGGGCGCGCCACTCGGAGGACGGCGCCACCGGCGAGGGCTTGAGTTGGAACGGCCGGTCGCTGGTTTCCCGGATGGTCCAGGTTTCGCCGGCGTCGGACGATTCGTACAACTCGTAACGGCCGCCTTCGGCTCCCGGCCCACGGTCGATAATCAGGCTGCCGCTGTCCTTGGCGCCGATCTGGAATTGCTGGATGGAACCGACACGGCTCTCGGAAAAAATGACGCGCTGGCGCCAGGTCTTGCCGCCATCGGAGGTCAGGAGCAGAAACGGATCCTGCGGAAGAGGGGACAGCGCCTGGCCGCTGATCCAGCCCAATTCGGCATCGAAGAACTGGATATGGTCCAGGGAGGCGCCGCGGATGCGTTCGTAGGCCTCGCGCCAGGTGTGCCCGGCATCTTCGCTCGCCAGCAGCACCGAGTAGAGCGTTACGGCCGAAGAGTGAATGTTGCCGACGGCGAATACCCTCCCGGACCCAGGGGGTACCCCCGACTCGACGGCGGCCAGTTCCAGATAGACGGGGCACGGCTCATCCGCCGAGCAACTCATGCCGGCCCACTGGATATCGTCTTCGGTGCAGCGGAAGGGCAGCACCATGGGCTTGCCGGAGTTCTCCAGCACGGGCGGTGCGGGGTTGGCGGGCGGCTGCTCCTGGGCCCACGCCGCAGCCGCGGCCAGAACCGTCAGGAGAACTGCTTCCGGTGGAAACCGCATGCCTGCCAAGATTGTAGCTCCAAAGGAGATAGCTCTAAAGGGCTAATGGACAGTAGCTCTTTTTCTCGACGAAAACTTTCACGCAACTTGTAACCTCTACCCTGTGTTCAGTAGTCTAGAAGGTAAATCCCCGTTACGACAGCGGGCGCACTCACCCCTATCACCCAAACGCGCCCGCTTCTTTTTTTCTACTCGTCGAACATTCCCTCGAACAATGCGGTGCTGAGGTAGCGTTCCGCGGAATCGGGGAGCACTACCACCATGGTTTTGCCCGCAAATTCGGGCTGCCCGCCCAGGCGGACCGCCACGGCCACCGCCGCGCCGCCGGAGATGCCGGCCAGAATACCCTCCTCTTTGGACAGGCGCCGCGCCATCTCGAAGGCCTCCTCGTTGGTGACGGGTTCCACGCGGTCCACCACGGAAAGGTCGAGCGTCTCGGGGATGAAACCGGCACCGATCCCTTGAATCTTGTGCGGGCCCGGCTTCAGGGGCTGTCCGGCCAGATGCTGGGCGATCACGGGGCTGGCCGCCGGCTCAATGCCGACGGAGAGAATCCGCTTGCCTTTTTCCCGCTTGATGTAACGCGAGATGCCGGTGATAGTGCCGCCCGTGCCAATGCCGGAAACCAGGACGTCGATCGAGCCATCGGTGTCCTCCCAGATTTCCGGACCCGTGGTGCGGAAATGGATTTCGGGATTGGCGGGGTTCTTGAACTGCTGCAGCAGGACGTAACGGGTGGGATCGGAGGCGACGATTTCTTCGGCTTTGGAGATGGCGCCGGCCATCCCTTCGGGCCCCGGGGTGAGCACCAGGTTGGCCCCCAGCACCCGCAGCACCTTGCGCCGCTCGAGCGACATGGTTTCGGGCATGGTCAGCGTGATGGGATATCCGCGCGCGGCGGCGACAAACGCCAGCGCGATCCCGGTGTTGCCGCTGGTAGGCTCGATGAGTTCCTTGCCGGGCGTGAGCACGCCGCGCTTCTCCGCGTCCCAGATCATCGATGCGCCGATGCGGCACTTGACGGAATAGGCGGGATTGCGGCCTTCGATCTTGGCGAGAAGCGTGGCTTTCCCGCCGCCGGAAACGCGATTCAGCCGAACCAGCGGGGTGCGGCCGATACTGAAGGAATTGTCGTCGTAGATGCGCACGTCAGATCTCCCAATTGAGGACGTACTTGTTCTGCTTGTCGGTCCAGCCGCGCAGCAACTCCGCGAAGGTGGTTTTGCCGATGATCTCCGATACGGCGCAATCCACCTGCCGCCACATATCGGTGAAGGGCGTCTCGGTCTTGCGGCGAGACCGGCTCCGGCCCTGCCCGGTGCCTTCGATGGAGCGCAGCACCTCTTCCACGGTGAGCGATTCGGCGGCCCGGGCGAGCAGGTAGCCGCCCTCCGCGCCGCGGCGCGACTCCACGAATCCAGCCTGCTTCAATCCCACCAGGATGATCTCGAGAAACTTCTGGGGGATCCTTTCGCGGCGGGCAATATCGGCGATTCTAACCGGCTCGCCGGCGGGTTGCGAAGCCAGGTCGAAGATTGCCTGCAACGCGTATTCGCCTTTCACGGAAATGTTCATAGGGACTGGACAGCGGGATTCACCCGTATCCTACTAGAGATTGTAGGACATGTCGAAGCAGGGCGCAAACGATGGGCAGGTATGGGCCAAACGGCGCCGCGCGGCGGTGTTGCGCTTCATGACGCACCTGAACCAGGTGGGCCAGACCGGGTCGACGCCGCACCATGAACCTGGACGCCAACCGCGGCTGAGCGCGCGGCAAAACCGACGTGCTGTACGTCGCCGACGCGTTCGAAGTGATGCGCCACCTGAACGGGTTGCTGCGGGCGTGATTGGGGAGACTACTGGGGCGGTGGACTTCCCGTTCACATTCATTCACCATAGAAGTATGGAGATTGAGTTCACTACCCAGATTTTCAGAGAGGGCCGAACATACGTGGCTCACACCCCCGAACTGGATGTCTCCTCTTGCGGCGGCACTAAGGAGAGGGCGCTCAAGAATCTCAAGGAAGCCGTCCACCTGTTTCTGGAAGAGGCCGAAAAGATGGGCACTCTGGACCAAATCCTGCAGGAGGCCGGCTATTTGAAGCGCCGAAGCAAGCTGGAAGGACCTAAGTTCGTCCGCACCCAGCGAGTCTCCCTGCCTCTGCCCTTGGCGCATGCCTGAACTTGGCCCGGTTTCTTACAGGCAATTGGCGCGTGTATTTGAAGCGGACGGCTTCCGTTGCATCCGGGAGGAAGGCGACCACATGGTCTTCACTAAACCCGGCGTGATTCGGCCGGTCATCATTCCCAAGTACGCGTCAGTGCCGGTGTTCATCATCAAGAACACCCTCCGCACGTCCGGCATGTCTCGCGAGCGGTACTTCGAGTTACTCTCGGATCGAGCGTGACGATCGTGCTACTTGCTAACGAGCATTTTCCTACCCTATAATCTGAAAGAAAAAAGGCCGATAGGAGCGGCCCTGAATGCTCAAGTCAATTCGCCTGGTGTTGCTCTGCGCGGTGTTCGCGCTTCCCTCATGGTCCGCCGACCACGCCAATTTCGGCGGTACCTGGAAGCTGCGGACAGCGGATTCTCAACCCGTCACGTGGAGCGAGGTATATACGTTCGAACATGATGGCACGTGGCTGCGCGTCATCCAGAGAATCGACGATTCGCTCGGCAAGCGCGTTCTGGACGTAAGCGGGACGCTCGACGGCAAGCCGCACCGCCAGATGGTGGCTGGTTCTCCTTGCACCTTCACCGGGAAGTGGGAAGACGACGGCAAATTGACATGGGAAACCAGGCGCGAGACGCCCAACATGGTTCTATTCAATCGGCGGACGATGGGACTCTCGCCCGACGGCAAGGTGCTCATCGCCCGCCGCACGCGCCTTTCTCCCGCGCCCGAGGAGACCGCTATCGAAACCTGGGAGCGGCCGGCCGTGGGCGCCCAGCCCGATTTCAGCGGAACCTGGCAACTGCAAAACCGCGGCGGGAGCGAAACCTACACATTCGAACACGACAGTTCCTGGTTTCGCGTCGTCATGAAGATCGAAGGCGCTTCCGGCGCGGGTGTGCTGGGCACCCGCACGCTGGACGTCAGCGGCGCCATCGACGGCGTGCCGCATCGCCAGACGGTGCAGGGCTTCCCGTGCACGTTCATCGCCCAATGGGACGCGGGCGGAAAGCTCACTTGGGAGACACGCCGCGAGACGTCCGCCGGCGTCCTCCACTACCGCCGGACGATGCAGCTTTCGGAAGATGGCGACACGATCACCGCACAATGGACGCAGATTTCGCCCAAACCCGAGGGGAAGCAGACGGAGATCTGGCGCCGCATAGAGTGATGTGCGTTATCCGTGCCGGGCGACGTATAGCAGCAGGCCGAAGATGACCACGGGAATCAGAGCCAGCATCAGATAGAACAGAATGGTCCGCGGCCAGGAGGCGCGCCGGCGTTTCCAGTCGCGCAACTCGGGCCGCTCGGCGACTCCGACCTGGTCCAGATGTTCGAGGTCCCAGGCAAACTCCCGGGCGCTGCGATAGCGGCTCTTGGGATCGCGTTCCAGGGCCCGGTAGATCACTTCCTGCAACTCGGGTGTGACTTGGGGATCAGCCTCGCGCGGCGGCTTGGGATAGTTCAGCAGCCGGTCGTTCATGATGGCAAATGGACTGGGGCCCGAAAACGGAGTCTCCCCAGTCAGCATTTCGTAGAACATCACGCCCAGGGCATACACGTCGCTGCGCGCGTCTCCGCGCTTGCCTTTGACCTGTTCGGGGGAGATGTACTCGGGCGTGCCCATCACCTGCGAGAGCTTGGCGAATGTCAGGCGGCGGGCGCCGGCCAGCGATGCGATGCCGAAATCGATGAGTTTGATATGGTCCTCATCGTCCACCATGATGTTCTCTGGTTTCAGATCGCGGTGGACCACGCCGTGGGTGTGGATGTA
Organism: Bryobacteraceae bacterium; assembly: GCA_049590695.1. GTDB lineage: Bacteria > Acidobacteriota > Terriglobia > Bryobacterales > Bryobacteraceae > Fen-178. The sequence goes on along the minus strand of JBAWDI010000485.1, from coordinate 2,109 downwards.
CTCGAGGGCGTTGCAGATGCCTACCGTGATTCGAATCGCGCGCTCGGGAGGAAGTTTGCGCCGCTCCCGGAGAATTTCGCGCAGCAGGCGCCCCTCGGCCCACTCCATGACCATGTAGACCCGGCTGCGTTCCTGGTCGGTGAACACCTTCATGACGCCAGGGTGATCGAGGTCCTTGCCAATCTCCTCTTCGCGATGAAATCGATCGAAGAGGACCGGGTCGCATTCCATCTCGGGATGCGGAACCTTGATGGCGACCGGACGGCCGGTGCGCAAGTCGGTGCCCTGGTAGATGGAAGCCATGCCGCTGCGCGCCACCAGGCGGTCGATGCGGTAGTGATCGAGTTGATCGCCGGGATGGACGGGAGTCATTAGGCGAGCTTGTACGGGCGTCCCCGGTACATGCCCACACGTTCCACGCTTCGAATGCGAATGAGCTGTACACTCACATTATCGTTGCCACCTCTTTGGTTTGCAAGGTCGACCAGTTCCCGAACGGCATCCTCCAATCGGGCGTGGCGGGTCGCAATCTCGGCCATCTCCGGCGGAGTCACCAGGTTATGCAGGCCGTCGGAACACAGCAGGAACACATCGCCGGGCAAAATCTGGTGTTCATGGGTATCGACGTTGACGAACATCTCGTTTCCCAGCGAGCGGCTGAGCAGGTGGCTGGTCCGCGCTTGCGCCGCCTCGCGGGTTGAGAGAACACCCAGAAGTACCTGCTCGTTGGTTACGGTATGGTCGCGCGTCAGAGCTTCGGCGTGGCGTTGGCGAATGCGATAGCAGCGGGAATCCCCCACGTGAGCGACCACCACCCGATCGAAGCGCAAGGCGCAGGTCACCAGGGTGGTTGCCATGGCCGAGCCGCCCCGCCCGGTCGCCATTCCGGTCTCGAACACTTTCGTGTTGGCTTCCCGCACCAGGCGCGGCAACAGCGCCGAATGCTGTTCCCCATTGCGCGCCCGTTGGAACCCCGCCAACATGGTCTCCACCGCGGTGCGGGAAGCCACCTCGCCCAGCTCCTGGCCGCCTACCCCGTCTGCCAGGGCGAACAGCCACTCGCGTCCGCCGGCACGCGCGGACATCTCGGGGAGTGCGTACCCGAGATAATCCTCGTTGTGGTCGCGTACCATTCCACGGTCGGACGCCTGGGCGAAATCGAGTTCCAGCATACTCAGGCCGCGGGCGTGCGCTGTGCAACCATGGTTGTCCTCCCGGTGGCCTTGCTAGAGCGCACAAAGTAAATCCCGCCGTAGCACGCCCATACCGCCGCGATTCCCAAAGCCAGCAGCGGCTCCATCTTAGTGCCGTATCCCAGGAAGGGACCGATCAGATAGAACGACATGCACGCCAGGTTCGCCAAAAGCCCGAACACGGGAATAAACAGATGGCGTATGGCGCTGAACTTCGGATGCCGGTGGTAAGCCACCATACAGATGACGCAGCTCAACCCGTACAGCAGGAAGGTGCCGAAATTCGATGCCAAGGTAACGGTGAGCAGCGAATTGGGCATGGCCGCCATTCCATCGTGCGTGGTGTATCCGAAGCTCGACCAGAAGCCCTGCGGCAGCGATTTGATGGCGGCGTCAGCGGGCGCGCCGGCATCGCCGAACGCCAGCATCACGCCCAGGCAGCCGACCACCGCGGAAATCGCGGCCAGCGTCCAGATGGCCCGATGCGGAGTGAGATTCTTGGAATGCAGCAGGCCGAAGTGCTCGGGCACCTCCGCATCCTTACCCATGGCGTAAGTAACGCGCGCCCCGGTATTCATGCAGGAGAGCGTGGTGCCGATGATCGCCAGGAACACGGTGAACGCTTCGGTCAGCATGAATGCGCGTCCTCCTCCGGGACCGAAAACCGCGTTGCCCACGATGATCATCATGTCGCCGATGGGCGCCGCGGAGCTCACCGCGTTTTGCATGTGGTAACCGCTGTTTAAAAAGTAGTTAGCCGCAAAATACTCGAACAGGTAACAGAAGGCGCCCTGAACGAGCAGTGAGGTGATGACTGCGATGGGCACGTCGCGCTTGGCGTTCTTGGCCTCGCCGCCCATTGAAGTTACGGATTCAAACCCGACCAAAATCAGGATCGCGACGGTAGCCTGAATGA
>JBAWDI010000484.1:0-5535 GCA_049590695.1 Bryobacteraceae bacterium | reverse complement strand
GGTCGGTATCCACCGCGATCACGCGCGCGCAGCCGGCGTGGCGCAACGCCTGGACGGCCAGCAGGCCGATCATCCCGCTGCCCACCACCACCGCCGTATCCCCCGGACGCACTGGCGTAAGGCCCGCAGCATGCACCGCCACGGATACGGCTTCGATCATGGCGGCATGTTCGAAGCTGAGGTTGTCGGGAAGCCGGTACACAATGCGGCTGGGGACCACCACGTATTCGGCGAAAGCGCCATGGCGGCGATACGGGCCGGGCGAGACGCCCAGAACCTGCCGGTTCTCGCACAGGTTGACTTCGCCGCGATCGCAATAGAAGCACTGGCCGCAATAAATGGTGGAATCGAAAGTGACCCGCTCCCCCACGCGCCAGTCGCGGACGCCGGCGCCGGTCTGGGCGATCTCGCCGGCCGCTTCGTGTCCCATCACCAAAGGCGGGATGCGCCGCCCAGTAGAGCCATCCAGGCCGTGCACGTCGCTGCCGCAGATGCCGCAGGCCCGCACTCGAACCAGCACGTCCTCCGGGCCGGGCTCCGGCGCAGGCATGCGGACCAGCTCCAGCCGCATATAGTCCGTCAGCAGCAACGCGTTCATATAGACAGGTTATACTACGGCGTTGAAGCGCTACTTCCCTATCGCCTTACTGGTCTTGCAGGCGCTGGTGTTCTTCCGGCACGTGCTCTTCGTGCCCGGTTATGCGATCCCGTGGGACCTGCGCGGCTTGCACCTTCCGCACGCCTACCTTTGGGCAGACTCCCTGGCGAAAGGCCTGCTTCCCTTGTGGGACCCGTACACCTATTGCGGGCGTCCGGACCTGGCGAACATACAGGCCGGGGCGCTCTACCCCGCCATGCCGGTGGCGGCCGCGATGGGCCTCGTCTTCGGCCGCGATACTCTGCTGTACTGGCTGGAGTGGGTCGTGGTCTTGCACGTCGCGCTGGCCGGCATCTTCGGCTTCCTGCTGTTGCGCGCGCTGGGAGTGAAGCGGACGTCCGCGTACTTTGGCGCCACCACCTATCAGCTCTGCGGCTTCTTCGCCGCGCACGCCGAGCACCTGGGCACCACCATTGCCGCCGCGTGGCTGCCGTTGGCGCTGCTATCGGTCTACCGCTGGCACAAGGAGCGAAGCTGGCGCGCGGCGTTGCTGCTGACGGCATCTTTGGCATTGACTGTTCTGGCGGGTCACTTCCCGCTCGCGATGGTAGTGGTTGCGGCCTGTTTCCTGTTCGGGCTGCTGCTGGCCATTCTCGATGGAGGACGGTTTTCCATCCTCCTCATGACCGCCGCGGCGTCGCTCGGCGCCGCCCTGTTGAGCCTGGCACAACTGGCCCCCACCTATCAACTGACCAACCTCAGCGTGGCGCAGTTTCGCGCCGACTATCTCGGTTCCGGCGGCGGCGTGCCGGTCACCGCGCTGGTCTCGCTGGTACGGCCCAACTACTACCATATCTTCGAGCCGGCGCAATATAAGCTGCCCGACGATCTCACCTACATGTATCTGTACTGCGGCATGCTGGGCCTGTTGTTCGGGCTGGCAGGCGTGGTGCTGGGTGGCTGGTCGAAGTTGAACCGGGTGTTCGCCATCCTGCTGCTCGCGGGCGTCCTGGCGACCCTGGGCGCCACCACCTGGGTGGGCCGAATGGCTCTGAGCCTCATCCCATTGAGAATCAGAATCGGTCTGGAACCCGAGATCTCCGCTGCCGTGCTGTGCCTGTCGCTGGCGGTGCTGGCGGCGCTGGCGTTCGATCGCCTGGTGACGAACAAGCGGCTGGCCTGCGTGCTGGCGGTGGTTGCCGCGGCCGATTTGATCGCCGTCAGTTCCGGGCATCCCATGAACGCTTATCCGGTGGCCGCGGAACCGGGCGTGGGCCGCACGCATATCGACGGGCGCCCGGAGACGCTGAAGCGCATGCTTCAACTGACGGGAGCCAGCTCTCCCCCCAGCCGTGTGGATACGGTGGATGCCGCCATGGCCTGGTCCACCACCGCTCCCATCACCCATATCTACACCGCCAATGGCGCCGACGTGATGGCCGTGTACCGCACCATGCAGGCAAGGCTCGCCTTCGCCAAGGGCGAGCGTTGGGGCGCCTACTACCAAATCGAGGACCTGCGTTCACCGGTGATCGGCCTGATGAACACGCAGTTCGCAATTTCCAGCCCGCGCCTCGATGACCGGCGGCTCGCGGGCAGCCCTTTCCGCGAGTTGACCTCCATCCCCGGTGCCTACATTTACGAAAACCAGGCGGTGCTGCCGCGCTTCTTCCTGGTGTCGCGGCTCCGTCCGGCACGCAGTCTGGAGGAAGCCGCGGCGCTGCTGAAGTCCCCCGATTTCGACCCGAAACATGAGGCCATTGTGGAGGGCGGTCCCGCGCTAGCGGCAGGCAAGCCGGCCGGAACGGTCGCGGTGTCGGAGTATGGTTTGCAGCAAGTACGGCTGTTGGTGGAGAGCGAACGCCCGGCGTACCTGGTGACCTCGGAGACGCATTACCCCGGCTGGCGGGCCTACGTGGATGGCCGGCCGCAGCCCATCTATTACACCAACGTGGCGTTCCGCGGGTTCCCGGTGCCCGCCGGAAGACACCAGGTTGTCATGCGGTTTGAGGCGCCGTTATTCTGGTGGGCCGCCGCGGCGAGCGCGTTGGGATGGATGGTCTGGGCTGCGCTGCTGGTTGTCCGCGGCCGCCGCCCTCGCGCCTGATAGCCAACCGATTTTGTGGAGCTGGCGGAGGGATTTGAACCCCCGACCCTCTGATTACAAATCGTCATCGCACGAACAATCAACAACTTACACAGGTTACGACCGACTGCTACTGAGCAGCATTTTGAACCCCTTAGGCGCCACGCAAGAATAACTTCACATTGACTGCGCGGGCCATGTGCCCCCCGGGGCCCGGCAGAGTGAGACTCTGCGCCACGCCGGCGACTGAGAAGTTATTTTTGCGCGGTCCATAAGTGCCGACAAGTATAACTTACTACACTTACTCGCGCGATTCAAGACAAAAGTGTCCACTATTGTTTCGCCGCTTCCAACTCCGCGTGCGCCTCGTTCAGCGCCGCAGCCGCCAACGCGTACCGCTTGCGCCGCCGCCCCGTCTCGGCGAACGGGAATGCGAACATGCCAGTCTTCAGCCGCTTGTACCAGACGACCCACCCATCCCGGTCGCAGTACAGGATCTTGACCCGATCGTTCCGCTTGTTGCAGAACACCAGCAGATGCCCCGAGAACGGGTTGCACCGGATGATGTGTTCGGCCATCATCGACAGACCGGCGAAGCTGCGCCGCATATCGCACGCCATCGTGCACAGGTAAACCTCGATCGCCGCCGGGAAGCTCAGCATCCCTCGGGTTCCACCGCTGCCAGCACCGCCCGCACGGTCGTCTCATCCACCCTTTTGGCAATTCGTAATCGCCGGCCGCCGGCGAGCACCAACTCGATTCCGGCATCGTTCGTGCCCGGTTCTTTGCTGACCAGAGCGAAGCTGGCAGGTGCTGAAGTCCGCTTCGGAGAGCGGAGAGCGTGCCGGACCAGAGACAGGCGCCGCTGCCACCAGTAGAACTGGCATTCTCGCAATTTTCGTTTCCGGCAGAACTCCCGGACCGAGACTCCGCTACCCGTTGCCTCTCGAATGGTTGCGCGCCAAAACCGCACCTTCTCCAAATCCCGGTCTTTTCGATTCACCTGACGCCTCCCACATTTCACATGACACACCGACACCTCGGTCGCCATCAGCAAAGATGCGTCAGAAATTTGGGTCAGGAAAAGATGGGTTCACCGGACGGATACAAAACAATCGGGTGAAATCGGGTGTTTTGATCGCGGGCGGCGGCCTCGACCTAAACTAACGGTCCTCTCCTACCTCACCGAGACGGTCACGCCGTTCTGGCTCGTGTTCCCGCCAATCGACACTAGGATCTGCAAGTCACCCGAGGGTGCGGTCGCCGGGATCTGCACGTTGAGCTGCATGATTCCCGCTACCAGGCCCGGCGCCTCTCCGGCGTACGCATAGAGCGCCGGCAGACCGGCGATCGTCACTTCGATCGGCAGCATCGGAGCCGGCGTCACCTGCGGAGGCGGCAAGGTCGCCCTCGTAATCGCTCCCGTGACTCCCGGCGGGTTTGTCTGGCCCTCGCCTGTCATGTACACCTGTACGATGCTGCCCTTGGCCGCGGCATTTCCCGGTCCGTTCAGACTGTTGTCCTGCTTCAGAATGGCCCCCGGCCCGCTGCCCGACCAGGTCTGCGTGAACAGCGCCGGGGCCGTGGTCGTCGAGGTCAACGCGAACGCGTTGGAAGTCTGCCCGGCGTACTCGATCCACACCAACGGGCTGGCAACGGAAGCCATCTCATACGGCACCACCGCCGACACCCGCTCGCTAGCGGCGTAGATCATCGGAGCGGGGATGCCATTAAACAGCACTTGCACGCCGCCGATCGTCGTCGCCAGCTTGCCACTCGACGGGTCCGTGGCCGCGCCCACCGGGGTCGCCGGCCCGATGGCCGTGCCGAAAATGGTAACCAGCTCGCCTGGAGAAACCGCCCCAGTGGCGTAGCTTGCCGCGTTCAACACGCTCATGATGGTGGGCTGCGGCATCGTCACCGTCAGGCTCACGTCGACGGTTGCCGCCGACTGCGTACCATTCGTGCCGGTCACCGTGATCTTGAATTCGTACGTTCCCGGATTCAGGCCGGCTGGGTTCACCGATACGCTCAAGCTAGCCGGTGTGGTGCCGATGGCCGGACTCACCGATAACCAACTACTACCCGCTGCCGAGGCCGTGAATGCCACAACCGAAGTTGCCGATACCGTGACCGCTTGAGGTTCTGGCAGGTCGCCTCCGCTCTGATAGGCGTAGTTGAGGATACGGGGGCTGACGCTGATCGTCGAGGGGCTGGTGACCGTCAGAGTGACCGCCACGCTCAGCGGGCTTGCCCCCGGAGCGGTGATGGTGATCGTGCCGTTATAGCTTCCGGGACTCAAGCTCGTAGGGTTTACCGATACGCTCAAGTTGGCCGGTGTAGTGCCACTGGCCGGACCCACCGACAACCAAGTGCCACCCGAGGCCGCCGCCGTAAATGCCGCCGCCCAACTGGCCGCCACCGTCACCGCTTGAGGCGGTGGCAGGTCGCCTCCGCTCTGGTAAGCGTAGTTGAGCACACTGGGGTTGACGCTGATCGTTGTGACCGTCAGAGTGACCGCCACGCTCAGCGGGCTTGTCCCCGGAACGGTGATAGTGATCGTGCCGTTATAAACTCCGGGACTCAGGGCCGTAGGGTCCACCGACACGCTTAAGCTGGCAGGTGTGGTGCCGCTGGCCGGACCCACCGACAACCAAGTGCCACCCGAGGCCGCCGCCGTGAATGCCGCCGCCCAACTGGCCGCCACCGTCACCGCTTGAGGCGGTGGCAGGTTGCCTCCGCTCTGATAAGCGTAGTTGAGCACACTGGGGTTGACGTTGATCGTTGCCGCGCCGATGCTGCTGACCACAAGGCTGACGGACACGGTTTGCGGGCTATTGCTCGCCCCCAG
>JBAWDI010000483.1:0-2023 GCA_049590695.1 Bryobacteraceae bacterium | reverse complement strand
GTGTACGATGCCGCGTATCTGGAGTTGGTGCGGCGGGAGGGCTTACCTCTGGCCACGCTTGACGCCGATCTTAAGAAGGCAGCGGCTGGCGAAGGGGTGGCGATTGTGGCGCCGTAGAGCCGCTCGGGCGCCGCGGCGTGGGGGAGCGGCCATAGCGCGTGCTCCCGCCTACAGCGTCGCCGCCAGCGCCACGGGAAGCGCGGGAATCACGTACATGGCCTGGTGAAGGCCAATCGCACGGGCGGCTTCCGTAACCGCTCCGGATCCGGCGGCCTCACACGCGAAATGATCGCTCAGCCCGCCCGTCAGCAGCGGCCAGCACTATGCGGCCGTTGTGGCGCTCCCGAATGACGCGATCACCGTGGACCCCCGCGGCCACGCAGCCGAGAATCCCGGCCGCTCCCGAGGCCGCTATCCACCAGAGAGCCTTAATCCTCACGGGCGCCAGGAGTGGCGCTAGTGGGGTGTCCGGCCCCTGGCCCATAGGCGCTAAAATGACGCTCTCGACGACAATCTCGCAGGCTCTTGGTGGTCTCCCAGATGCGGACTTCGGGCGTTTGGCCCCACCTCTACAGGTCGGGCGTTAGACGGCAGATAGGGCACACGGCGAGTTGACGGATGAGGTGTCGGGCTGAGCAATGACGGATGTGCCTCAGCGAGAACTGAGCGCCCCCGCAAAAAGGCCAGATTCTCCCAGGAAAATGCGTCGCGGCAGCCGATATAGTCGCAGAGGGAGTTGGTTGCCGGTTCGGCAGTCAATCCTCTTTCCGTAGGAGGTTGCCGCTTGCAGGCCCCGGTTACATCTTCATTGGCGGGTCTCGACGACCCTCTCGAGCGCCGCGATGCGACGGTTGTTTGTCTTTCCAAGCTACCACCGTTTCACCCGGCTGCCCTGAAATTATTGAACATTTCCAGCGAGAGCACATCGGCGATGAGGGACTTCGAGTCGGCGTTCAACTCCGACTCGGCTCTCGCCGCGGATCTCCTGTTGGTGGCGAATTCTCCGCTGTTCGGCAATCGAGCGGAGGTCGCCACCATTCGCCGTGCCCTCACGCACCTCGGCCTGAAGAGGGTAAGAGACCTGGCCTCCATCATTGCAATAGGGTACTTCGTTCGCAACCAGCCTCGCACTGGACACATTCGCGACATCTGGTCGCACGGCATCGCCACGGCCTTGATCGCGGACAATCTGGGCCGTCTGTCCGGTTTGCCGGAGCTGTACACGGCCGGGCTCACCCACGATCTGGGCCGGCTGGGATTTCTTCTCATCATGGGGCCTCGATACGAGGCCGAAATCACCCGGGAGTTTGCAGACATATCCGAAGCAAACCAACTGGAGAAGGACCTGTTTGGCATGGATCACTGCCAAGCTGGCGCGGTTGTTGGACGCAAGTGGGGCTTTCCGGCATTTCTGCACGAGTGCATGACCCACCACCACGAAATCCAGCTCGGTCAACCGGCCCGGCCCGGACGCTCACTGGCGCTGGTCCGAACGGCGTGCCATTTGGCGGATTCCTTGGGATTCTCGGAGGTGCGCCGGCGGGAGCAGCCACCGCCACTCGTGCTGCCGAGAGCTTTAGAAAACCATGCGGCACTGGCTCCGGATAAGCTTCGCCATGAGATTCTCCAGCAGATTAGAGTGATGGGAGGTTGAGCCGGTCACGGAAATCACATGAGCGGGATGTCGCCGACTTGTGGAATTGCCGGGTGCCGCACCCCCTCGGCGTTGTGGGAAGGCACGGTCGCTCTGAGGCGTGCACTCCGATTTCCGGCGGGATCGGTTTTGGCGATCTTATCTTAACGCCTATGGGCCCCAGCCCCCGGTATCACATCTCGACCTCGGTCTCTTTGAGGCCCTTGGGCGCCTTGGGAGGCTTGGGAGGCGCGGCCGGCTCGGGTGCGCTGGGCAGCGTCCCCTCTTTGCGCACGGAAACCGAGCCGCGGCTGGCGGTGAGGCGGATGGTGGGGCCGTCGCCCACCTTTCCCTTCAATGTGGCTGTGCGGCCCTCGACTTGCTTTTGAA
>JBAWDI010000482.1:0-6095 GCA_049590695.1 Bryobacteraceae bacterium | reverse complement strand
GGCAGGATGCGCGGGCCAAGCGGGGGCGGTGACGAGGTTGCCGCAGGTGTGCGCCTGGTCGATGGCGACCTCGGCATAGGTTCCGCCCGCGGCGGTGACGTCGGGCGCTACCGCGGGGTAGCAACTGCACGATTTCCCAGCCAGCACGCCCGCGGCCGCCAGCAACTGCGCGGCGTGACAGATGGCGGCGATGGGTTTGCCGGACTCGGCGAAATGGCGCACGATTTCGAGAACGCGGGGGTTGAGGCGGATGTATTCGGGCGCGCGTCCGCCGGGGATGACGAGCGCGTCGTAGTCCTCGGGGCGGATTTCGTCGAAAGTCGCATTCAGGGCGAAGTTGTGGCCCCGTTTTTCGCTGTAGGTCTGGTCACCCTCGAAATCGTGGATGGCGGTGCGCACGGAATCGCCAGCCTTTTTGTTGGGGCAGACGGCATGGACGACGTGGCCAACCATGAGGAGCGCCTGAAAGGGGACCATCGCTTCGTAGTCTTCAACGTAGTCGCCGACCAGCATGAGTAGTTTCTTGGCAGCCATAATTACACCTCTCCTAAAGCTATGGTCGCACCGAAGCGCCGCTCGTGCGGTGCGGGCGGAGCCGGAGAATGAGCGCGGCGGCGAAAGGCGCAGATTTACTTTGCTATAAAAAGTACTTGTCAATGACAAGGAAATATTGTATTCTGAAGGCGGCCGTGGAGATCCTCATGTATTTCTATCTCGTGTTCCTCTTGATCTTTTTTGGGGCGCCGGCGCTCCTGCTGGCGTGGCGCCTTCGCCGGGAAATCGTGCAATACCGCCGCACCGCCCGGTGGCTTCTGGTTTTCGTATTCACCGTTGGATGGTTCTGGGACTGGCTGTCGTGCCGCACCGGCGTGTGGCGATACGATACCGCGCCCACACTGGGCTTGTGGGTGGCGGGCCTCCCGGTGGAGGAGCTGGTGGGGTTCTACCTGCTCGGCACCGCCTTCATGTTTCTGGTCGTCCTGGCGGTGCTTCGGAGGCGGAGGCATGTTTGAACACTTCAGCTATCTCGGCTACACGCTGCTATTCTGTCTGCCGCCCATCGTGCTGCTCTGGGTTCGCGCGGAGTTTGCCCGCACGATGCGGGAAGATTTGAGAGGCATTCTGCTCGCCACCGCGATCATTTCCCTGTATGGCAGCGCGATCTGGCCAGTCGCCATACGGTGGGGCTGCTGGAGCTATCGAGAGGACAGGATTCTGAACCGCAAGCTATTCGGGGTGGTCTACGTCGAAGACGTGGTCTGGTGGGTGCTGGTGAGCTTTCTCTTGGCGTCCTTCGTGGCGCTCTCCACGCGCTGGGAGCGGTCGGGGCGGGATGTGGTGGCGGAGGAACTGTCGGGTCTGTGGAGAGCTTTCCGTGATGCGTTCGCGGGGTTCCGCGCCGCCGGCCTGGAGCGGAACATGGCGATCCACACCGCCGCGGCGACGGGGACGCTGATGGCGGCATGGCTGTTTCGCCTGTCGCGGATTGAGTGGCTGTTTGTGATTCTCGCCGTCGCGGGAGTGATGGCCGCCGAACTGCTGAACTGTGCCGTGGAGAGGCTCGCGCCGAGCCGGAACCAACAGTGGAGCAGTGAAGTGCGCCTAGTGAAAGATGCCGCCGCGGCCGGCGTTCTGGTCACCGCCGTAGCAGCGGCAGTCATCGGAGCGGTCATCTTCCTTCCGCGTGCCCTGGCGGCGTTTCGATGAGGGGGCGAGCGCGCTTTGAAGGGCACGAAGCTCAGCGAGTAGACCGTCCCATCGAGCCGCGGCCCCCCACCATCCGGCTGTCATGCGTTGCATATACAATGGAGGTGCGGTGTTCGGCTGGGACGAGAAACTTGCGCAAGAGGGGCTACCTGGCCCGGCGGGTGCGAGGGGAGTGAAGCCATGAAGAAGAAACCGATTGACATGCCGGAGTTCTTGAATGAAGCAGAAGAGGCCGATTGGTCGGCCAGCCGGCAGGGTCGCGAGTATGTAAAGCGGAAGTCGGCTGGACCTCTGAAGAAGGGAAGCGTGCAGAAGGGATCGCGCCTTGTCAGCCAATTGAACCGGACTACCAGCGTTCAGATAGCACTGCGATTGCCCGAACCCGATGTAACCAAGGCGCGTGAACTCGCCACGCGAAAGGGTATTGGTTACCAGACCCTGCTCAAGATGCTGGTGCACGAGGGCCTCCGCCGCGAGGCGCGAAGACCGTGAAGGGTTCGGCACGGTGAGACCGTTTCACAGCCGTTACCGGTAAGAACCGATTCGGCTGTAGCATGATCGAATAGGAGCTTACGCTATGAAGATCCTCTTTGCGTCACTCAGCGTCCTGGCAGTTCTCGCTGCGCAGAACGCGACGAACCAGCCGAAGTTCGAGGTCGCATCGGTGAAGCGGGCGGATCATTGTTTCGCCGGCAACAACTCCATCGACCCTGGGTCCGTCACATTGAAGGGCGTTCCGCTTAAAGGGGTCCTGAGGGAAGCATTCAAAGTGCAGATGGACCGGATCGAAGGGCCTTCCTGGCTGGATACGGATTGCTTCGAGATTGCAGCCAAGATGCCGGCAGGCGCGACCAGCGATCAACTCCCAGCCATGTATCAGGCGTTGCTGACCGAGCGGTTCAAACTAGTCGCCCACAAAGTGGATCGCCCGCGTTCCGGCTACGAGCTAGTTGTAGACAAGGGCGGCCCGAAAGTCAAGGAGGACGATCCGAAGACGAGTTTTATGGGCAAGGACGCCCGGCCGGGCCTGACGTTTTTTGGCGCGTTTGGCCATGGCGCGCTAAAAGGCGTCATGACGATGGCAACGCTTGCCTCGAATCTCTCGAGGCAGGGGTACGGTCCGGTGGAAGACGCTACCGGGCTTACAGGAAAATACGACATCGATCTCACTTGGGCACCGGACCCAGCTCTTGGACCGAGGGCAGTTGACACAACTGCTTCAGCGGCCACGCCCCCAGGCGCCGACCTTCCCGCGCCTGAAGGCCCCAGCCTGTTCACCGCGCTCCGGGACTCGCTGGGATTGAGACTGGAGCGTCGCAATGTGCAGGTCCAATTCGTGGTGATCGACCACATCGAGCGGATTCCAACTGAGAATTGAGTTCTGAGCCAACCGCTACTCTCGCGAGGCAGACTGCGTCCGCTCATTTGAGTTCCGGCCGTGAAGCGGGGTTACCGGAGAAATGGTCCTGGTTCCCGGGCGGAGCGTGACGCAAAAGACCGTCGGCGCCACCCACGCTATTCGTAGCGGAGGATTTCGGCGGGCACGATGCGGGTGGCGTTGCGGGCGGGGTAGATCGTCGCCAGGAAACTTACCAGGATGGCGGCGGCCGCGACCCATACGCCATCCAACCAGCGCGGCTCGAAGGGGACGAAGCTCAAAGAGTAGACCGTCTCGTCCAGGCGGACCCAGCGGTACTTGTCGGCGAAATAACAGAGCGTGTAACCTACCGCGAGACCGATGGCGCTGCCGACGATTCCGATGAGCACGCCTTGTAGCATGAAGATGCGGCGGATCTGCGGGCGGCGCGCGCCCATGGACATCAGGATGGCGATGTCGCGGTATTTTTCCATCACCATCATCACCAGTACGATCAGAATGTTGAGCGCGGCCACCAGCTCGATCAGGCCGATGGTGATTATGGTCACGGCGCGCTCCATGCGCAGCGCGTTCAGCAACTGGCGGTTGCGCTCCATCCAGGTGGTGGTGGTGTAGCGCGGGCCGGCGGCCTTTTCCACGTCGCGGGCGATTTCCGGGGCGCGGTTCAAATCGTCCACCTTGAGCTCGATCTGGTTGATGACGTCCTGGAGCGAAAGCGCCTTTTGCGCGGCTTCGATGGAGGTGAAACACCAGTTGTCGTCGATGTCGTAGAAGCCGGTTTCAAAAATGCCGGCGACGCGGAACGGGCGGATGTTGGGCCGCACGCCGAAGGGCGTCAGCTCGCCTTGCGGGCTGACCACGTTGATGCGGGAATTGAGCACCATGCCGGTATCCTCGACGATGCGCGAGCCGAGGATGATGCCGGGGGGCGATGCGTTGGGATCGCGCAGGCGGTCGAGCGAGCCGGATTTGAGATGGCGCAGCGTGTCGCTGATGGCCAGCTCGGAATCGAGGTCGATGCCCTTGAGCACGGCGCCCTTGGATTGCAGCGGGCCGGAGAGGAAAACAGGGGCGTACAGCGCGGGCGAGACGGCCGTCACGTGCGGCAGCTTGCGCAGGCGCGCGGCAAGATCGCGCCAGTTTTCGATGCCGTTGCCGGGCTCCTTTTCGAGCACGTTGATGTGGGCCATGGCGCCCAGCAGGTTGCGCTGCAGGGTGTTGTGGAAGCCGTTGTTGACGGCCATGGCGACAATGAGCGCCATGACGCCTGCGGCCACGCCGACGATGGAAATGGCGGTGATAACGGAGATCACCGCCTGCTTGCGGCGGGCGCGCAGATAGCGGGCGGCAATAAACAGCTCGAAGTGCGAGTTCACAGGCTGTCGAGCTCGCGCAACTGGGCGGCCAAGCCGATGGGGCCTTCCGGCCGCAGCAGCGGGAAGAGGATGACGTCGCGTATGGAGCGGCAACCGGTCAGGATCATGACGAGGCGGTCGATGCCGATCCCCTCGCCCCCGGTAGGCGGCATGGCATAGGCCAGCGCGCGGACGTAATCCTCGTCCATCTGGTGCGCTTCCTCGTCGCCGCGCTCGCGCATGGCGATCTGCATTTCAAAGCGGCGGCGCTGCTCTTGCGGATCGTTCAACTCGGTGTAGGCGTTGCCGATCTCCATGCCGGCGGCATAGATTTCGAAGCGCTCGACAAAGGCCGGGTCGTCGGGCTTGTTCTTGGAGAGCGGCGAGGTCTCGACAGGGTAATCGTAGATGATGGTGGGCTGGATGAGCTGGGCCTCGACGCGGCGCTCGAAAAGATCCGTGAGGGCCTCGCCGGCGGTGGGGCGGGCGGAATGACGCCGGAGCCAGTCGGGATTGGCGACGTCGTCGAGCGTGGGGCGGCCATCCCCTTCCCAGAAGTGGACAACGGCCTCGCGCATGGTGTAGCGCTGGAGCCGGCTGAAATCGAGCTGGTGGCCTTCGAATTCCACCACGCATCCGCCGGTGGCGTCGTGGGCGGCCTGGGCCAGCAACTCCCCGGAAAAGTCCATCAGGCCGCGGTAATCGGTGTAGGCCTGGTAGAACTCGAGCATGGTGAATTCGGGGTTGTGGTGGGTGGAGAGGCCCTCGTTGCGGAAATTGCGATTGATTTCGTAGACGCGCTCGAGGCCGCCCACCACCAGGCGCTTCAGGTAAAGCTCGGGCGCGATGCGCAGGTAGAGGTCGATATCGAGGGTGTTGTGATGGGTCACGAAGGGGCGCGCAGTGGCGCCGCCGTAGAGCGGCTGCATCATGGGGGTTTCAACTTCGATGAAGCCGCGGTCCTCTAGCTGGCGGCGGAGCGAGCTGACGATCCGCGCGCGCGTGACGAAGACCTTGCGCACCTCGGGATTGGCGATGAGGTCGAGATAGCGCTGGCGGTAGCGGATTTCGACGTCCTCCAGGCCGTGCCACTTTTCGGGCATGGAGAGCAGGGTCTTGGAGAGAAATTCGAGCTTCTCCGCGTGAATGCTGAGCTCGCCGGTGCGTGTGCGGAAGAGATAGCCCTCGACGCCGACGATGTCGCCGATATCGAGCAGCTTGAAGAGCTGGAAATCGCGCTCGCCCACGGCGTCCTTCTTGACGTAGATCTGCAGGCGCTCTCCGTTCTGCTGCAAGTGGGCGAAGCCGGCCTTGCCCATGTGGCGCAGCGTCATGAGGCGGCCGGCGACGCGGACGCGCACCTCGGGCAGAAGCTCTTCCGCGGTCTTCCCGCCGTAGCCGGCGACGATCTCCGGAATGGTATCAGTGTATTCGAAACGGCGGCCGTAGGGGTGGTATCCCAGCGCCTCGATCTCGCGTATGCGGGAGAGGCGCTGCTTGAGAAGCTCATCTTCCAGCGACAAATACGTCTCCTTTGGGGGAACTACGATAATATAGGATTTCCTTTGCGACGATCCATCTCCATTATCATCCCCGCCTACAACGAAGCGCAGCGGCTGCCGGGCACGATGCGGAAGGTGCGGGAGTACCTGGGC
>JBAWDI010000481.1:0-2659 GCA_049590695.1 Bryobacteraceae bacterium | reverse complement strand
GGATACAATCCTGCCCCACATAGCGGCAAACGGGGGTGGGGATTCTCCAAGGGCGGTAGGCGGATTGACAATCCGCCGCAGGTTAAAAACCTGCCCCACAAATCGTCGCGGCGCGTTACCAGACTCGGCAGGACTGCGCTCTCGCCATCGGCTGGCCGGGGTGGCACGAGAAGGCCTGGCGAAACTCGGGCAGGTTTGAGACTACGCCGTTGATGCGGTACTCGTCCGGCGAATGCTCGTTGGCGATGGCGTTCAAACGCTTGTTCTCGGGGCGCTCGAAGCCGCAGGCCCATTGCGCCATGCCGATAAAGAAACGCTGGTCGGGCGAGAATCCGCCAATCGGTTTCAACTCCTGGCCGCTGGTGGCGTTTTTCCAGGCCATATAGGCCAGCATGGTGCCGCCCAGGTCGGCCACATCCTCGCCCAGCGTCAGCTTGCCGTTAATTTTGATGTCGTCGACCACGGTGTATTGCGAGTACTGATCGGAGACGCACGCGGCCCGCTTCACAAATTCGGCGGCGTCCTTTGCTGTCCACCAGTCCTTGAGGTTGCCCTGGTCGTCGAACTGGCGGCCCTGGTCGTCGAAACCGTGAGTCAGCTCGTGGCCGATGGTAGCTCCGGTGTTGCCGTAGTTGGGCGCGGCGTCCATCTTGGGATCGAACAGCGGCGGCTGGAGCACTCCGGCGGGGAAGTTGATGTCGTTCATCTGCGGGTCGTAGTAGGCGTTGACGGTGGGCGGCGTCATCTGCCACTCGGAACGGTCCACTGGTTTGCCGATTTTGGCCAGTTGGCGCTTGGATTCGAAGACGATGGCGCGGTCCACATCGCCCAGAAAATCGTCGCGCGCGATGCGGATGGAGCTATAGTCGCGCCACTTGTCGGGGTAGCCGATCTTGTTCACGATGGCGTGGAGTTTCAGCAAGGCCTGTTGCCTGGTGGCCTCGCCCATCCACGGGAGTTGGCGAAGGTCAGCCTCCATGGCCTTCTCGATCTCTTGGGTCATCTCCAGGGCGCGCGCCTTAGTGTCCGCGGTAAAGGTCTTGGCGACGAAGACCTGGCCCAGCGCTTCGCCCAGGTCGCGATCGACGTAACGCACGCAGCGCTTCCAGCGGGGCGGTAGCTCGGTGACGCCGCGCAGGTACTTGCTGTAGAATTCGAAGCTGGCATTCACGAAGGCCGAAGAGAGGTAGGCCGACTGTCCGTGCGCCAGGTGCCAGCGCAGGTAGGTCTTCCAGTCCTTGATGCCGCGCGTCTTGAGCTGCTTTTCGACTTCCCGGAAGAACTCGGGCTCGGTGACGTTCACTTCCGCGGGCGCGGCCAAGCCAATGGCGTTGAAGTAAGCCGCCCAGTTGAAGGACGGCGTCAGCGCATCGAGCCTGGCGCGGGGGTACTTGTGGAAGAGTTTGTAGGGGTCGCGCTTGTCCACGCGCGTGAGCGACGCCTTGGCCAGTGCGGTTTCGATAGCCATCACGGTGCGCGCTTCGGCCTTGGCGGCGGCCGGAGAGTCGCCGAGGAGCTGGAACATGGCCGCCAGGTGCTCGAGGTAGCGGGCCCGGGTCTCCCGCGACTTAGCGTCGGCCTTGACGTAGTAGTCGCGATCCGGCAGACCCAGGCCGCCGGCGACGGCGAAGGCGATGACGCTGTTGGAGTCGGCGAAATCCTGCGACGAGCCGAAGCCGAACAGGGCGCTGTCGCCGCTCGATTCCAGGTGCAGGCGGCCCAGCAGCGCCGGGATGCCGGATACGCGCTTCAAAGCGGCGATTTCATCCAGCCTGGGCTTGAGCGGCGCCGCACCGGCCTTCTCCACGGCCGCCTCATCCATGCAGGCGGCGAACAAGTCGCCGATCTTCTGCTGCTGCGGGGTGCGATCGGGCAGAGGCTTGGAGGCTTCGTCCAGAATTCCCCAAAGGAATCGCAGGTTGTCGGTTTGCAGCTTGGAGTAGACGTCCCAGCGGGGCTGGTCGGCGGGGATGGGGTTCAAGCGGTTCCAGTTGCCGCAGGCGAACTGGTAGAAATCCACGCAGGGGTCCGCCGAACGGTCCAAGAATGCCGGTTCAAGGCTGGGGGTGTAGGGCAGGGAGGTGAGCGGCCGGTCCTGCGCACATAGGCACGCGGGGAGGAAGAGCATGGCCAGGAAAACAGATCTGGGATTCACGCCATGAAGCGTATCACAATCGCGCGGGAGCGCGGAGGGCGGCCGCCGGCCGGCTTCCTCGCTTCGGGGTAAGTCAGCTTCGCTTCAGCAGTTCCCGTACGCGCTCGGTCGAAATCGCCGGAAAATCGTCCGGCGCCTCGAACACCGGCAGGCCATTGAGCTTCCTGGTTGCGAGTTGATAACGCACCCCGCGGCGGATCAGTTCCGACGCGGCCCTGCCCATGGAAAGTCTGTTCGTTCGGGCATGTGCCCGGACCGCTCTCATCGCGTCATCGTCGAGGGATAGTGTTGTCCGCACTGTGACCCCTACAACTCCACCTCGGTGAACCCTTCCGCCCGCGCCGCCATGCGCAGCTTGCGGTCCAGACAAATGAAGGGGCGCCGCGAAGGACGCCGGTTGCACCACACCAGCGCCGCGGCCAGTTGCAGGGCGTCCGCGGCGCGGATTTCGTGGCGCTCGAGGCGATCTTCCGCCAGCTCGCGAACCTCGGGACCGGGCTGCAC
>JBAWDI010000480.1:0-2847 GCA_049590695.1 Bryobacteraceae bacterium | reverse complement strand
TTCCCGGCCTGCTGGGAATGAACCTGATGGGCAGCGCCATGTGGGGGCTGGGGTTCGCGATTGTGGATGCGCGGCGCAAGAAGCTCATGAAGCGCCTGATTTCGACCCCCATGCCGCGGCACGACTACCTGCTCTCGTTCGTGCTGGCGCGGCTGCTGCTGCTGGTGGTGGAAGTGGGCGCGCTGCTGGGGTTCGGCGTCTGGGTATTCCAGGTTCCCGTGCGCGGTTCCATGCTGGATCTGGCGGTGCTGTGTGTGCTGGGATCGCTCTCGTTCAGCGCCCTGGGATTGCTGGTCGCCTCGCGCGCGCAGACCATCGAAGCGGCTTCCGGCCTGATGAACACGGTGATGATGCCGATGTGGATCGTCTCCGGGGTATTCTTTTCGGCGCAGCGGTTTCCCGGCGCGCTACAACCCGCCATCCGGGCGCTACCCTTGACCGCGCTGATCGACGCGCTGCGCGCCCACATGCTGCAAGGCGCCGGGCTGGCGCAAGTGGCTCCGCAGTTGGGAGTGTTGGGGATCTGGCTGGTGGTGTCGTTCACATTGGCGCTGAAACTGTTTCGCTGGCGATAGGCGGCCGGCGATCCGGTCACTTCTTGGGATTCAACTTCAGATTGAGGATCGATTGCTTTTGCGAATCGAAGGAACTCAGCGTCTTGGTGCTGCTGGAAGCGCCCTGGTAGTCGGCTTTGAGCTCGTAATCGATATCCGGGCTCAAATCGTAAAAATGATACGTGCCGTCGTCCTTCGTGATGAAGGACCGGACTTGCAGCGTCTTGGTGTTCTTCAATTGCACCACGGCGCCATCTACCGGACTGTCGTCCGCGACGGTCACCGTGCCTTGCACGCTGCGGGTGTTTTCCGCCTTCTTCTTCTGTGCGACCATGGCGGGAGCGCAGAGAAGCAGAACCGCCAACAGGGCCAGCCAGATGGTTTTCATGCGATTATTTCCAATCCTCGTCGGATTCTTCTTCCTCGTCGTCCTCCAGAAAATCGTCTTCGTCCTCGTCTTCCTCGAGATCTTCGGCCGACTCCAGTTCCAAAGGATCGGTGCCCACGACTCTCAGGTCCGCGCCACACTCATCGCAACTGATGGTGTCGCCTTCGTCGACGTCTTCTTCGTCCACATCGATCGCGCCTTGGCATTTCGGACAAACGACCATCGATAATCCTCCCGACATACTACTGATATACGATAAACTACCGTGTTTGCAACCTTTATTTGCCGGCTTGCTTGGCCAGCCGCCGGCGGGTGGTGGCCGGGACCAAGCCCTTCAAGCGAAGGTACAGGAATAACTGCGCGCGATGCGTCAATTCGTGCTCTTTGATGGTCTGGACCATTTCGAGGCGGGTGACCTTCTGGCCGTCGAACCGGGTGACGATATGCGCAAAGAATTCAGCGGGTTGGGCGGCCAGTTGCGCGGTGCGCTCCGCAAGCGAATCCCGCAAAGCCGCGGCCAGTTGGGGCGCGCCCGCGGCCGCGTCGAGGCCCGGCATGTGCCGGCTCAAGCGTTGGCGAAAATCGGGCGTGGCAAAATTCTCGTCGCCGGCCAGCAACATGCCGGTCAACGCGTGGCTGGCGTCCAGAATGTGGCGCGCGATGGCGCGGAAGGTCATTAACTCGGGCGTGGGGCGGTAATCCAGATCGGCGGCCGGAAACTCTTCGACGGCGGCAGCGGTATCCTGCCGGATCGTCCTCCAGGAATCGAGCACGTGTTCCACTCTGACCATGACCACATTGTATCGGGTTGCCGGCCCCCGGGCGTCATGGCGCCGGCGCTTCTTGCTTCAACAGCGCCGGCCAGTTGACAATCACCGTCAGCGGCTGCGCGGCCTGTGCCGGCGTCGCCCGGACCAGGAAGCGTTGGCCATCCGCCGCGGTGTCATATGGACTCCATCCCACCTCGACCGTGGGGAGCGGGAACAACTCGCGCGGGGCGGAGGGATCCACGGCATCCGCTCCCACTTTCAGGCTCACCGCCATCAGCTTGTTGTCCGGGGAGACATAGAACAGCTCGCGCCCGCCGGCGCCCCACTGCGGATATTGGCCTCCACCGGTCGAAATCCGCGTCGCGCCGCGCGGTTCCGGAAACGCCTGGATGTAGACCTCCCACCGGCCCGTCTCGTCCGACTGGTAGGCCACCCACCGCGGGGTGGCTTCGGGCGAGAAACGGCCCCACCACTCGTTGGACGGCGTCCGCAGGTAGGGCCTCGGGGTGGCGTCCGGAGCTGATTCGCCACCGGGGCCCACGGGAAGAACCCAGAGGTCCCGCTGGGTGCCGGGAGCGACTTCGAAATACAGGACCCAGCGCCCGTCGCGCGACCAGTCGGTGGCAAACTGATTATTCGGCGACTGGGAGAGACGCTGCTCGTTCCCGGCCCCGCTCGACTCCCTGCAAAACAGGTTCCGCGGTGCGCCGGAACTAAACAGAATCGTCCGACCGTTGGGTGACCAGATGGGGTAAGTGGTGATAACCGAATTGGAGGTGAACCGGCCGGCCACGCCTCGCTCCACCTCGAGCAGCCAGATATCGGTGGATCCGGGCTCGTCGAGGGCTGCGGCTACGCGGTGTCCGTCGGGCGACAGGCGGAATTGACCGTACTCGCCCGGTTCGCCCACCACCCCCAGCGGCTTTCCCGTGCGGTCGAGCCAGGTGAATTGACTCAAATTGTTGGCAGTGCTGTACAGCAGCAACCCGCCGGCCGAGACCGCGACGCTCATCTGGCCCAGAATTCCCATCCTGGCCACCGGATCGGCCACCGGGTGAGGTTCCCCAACGAGCGTGAGCGTTCCGGGGTGAAATTCCTGGGCGACCAGAGTCCCGCCGCGCAGCCACAACAGATA
>JBAWDI010000479.1:0-11694 GCA_049590695.1 Bryobacteraceae bacterium | reverse complement strand
GTGTACGGCCCCCAGAAGTCCAGCGGCGCGCCGCCCAACGCGGGCAGGATGGCCGCCGATACCAACCCCTGGCTCTTCGAAAAGCCCCCCAGGAACCCCGGCGTGCGCACCCCATCCGCCAGAAGTTGGCGCGTCTCCGGCTGCGCGGCCAGCAGAGCGGCCTGCGTATTCACTTTGTCCTGAGTCTCGCGCTGCAGCAGGACGGAAGCCTCCACGAAGAGCTGCACCTCGTTGTCGGCGGGTTTTCGGAACCACGCCTCCAGGCTGTGATTCATCACCTCATAACTGAACAGCACCAGGAAGAAGACCGGCAGGAAACTCAAGGTGAGTGCGCCCACCACCAGCTTGGTCTTGATGCGCGAGCCTTCCCGATTGCTCTGCCGCTCCACGTAGAGCTTGACGCCTTCGCGGAACAGTATGAACCCCAGCGTCACCATGAGGACGAAGATGAGGCTCGATATGGCCCAGAAAATGAATGTCTGGTAGGGATCCGATGGACCGAACTGCCACGGACTGAAAGATCCCTGCCACACCACCAGCGCCACCGACAATACCAGCGCCACGATGGCGAACCCGTAGAGCAGGGGCTTTCGCATAATACGGCTCCACCCTCGATTATACGGGTAGCGATAGCGGTCTTGCCGCCGGTGGGACGAAAACCGGAAAACGCTCCGCCTGTCACGGCTTCTGACGGAGTGGTTGCGAACGCCCCACGCCTCTGTGGTGTTAATCTGGTTCCAGGGAGAGGCACTCATGATCATCGGCGTTCCCAGGGAAATCAAGGACCACGAGACCCGCGTCGGGTTGGTCCCCAGCGGCGTCATCGCGCTGCGCGAGGCGGGCCACCAGGTCCTGGTCGAGACGCGCGCCGGAGAAGGCAGCTCCATCACCGACCGCGAATACACGGACACCGGCGCCGTCATTCTCGCGAGCGCGGCGGAAGTGTGGAATCAGGCCGGGGTGGTGGTGAAAGTCAAGGAGCCGCAGCCCGCCGAGTACGGCTATTTCCGTCCGGGTCTGATCCTGTTCACCTACCTGCACCTGGCGCCGCTGCCGGAACTCACCGACAAACTGCTGGCCGCCAAGGTGAACGGCGTGGCCTATGAAACCATCCTCGAGAAGGACGGTTCCCTGCCCCTGCTCACCCCCATGAGCGAGGTGGCGGGGCGCATGTCCGTCCAGGTGGGGGCCGAGTACCTGCAAAAGACCCACGGTGGACGCGGCATCCTGCTGGGCGGCGTGCCGGGCGTGGCGCCGGGCAACGTGATCATCCTGGGCGGCGGCATTGTGGGAATCAACGCCGCCAAGGTGGCCATCGGGATGGGCGCGCACGTCACCATCATCGACCGCAATCTCGACCGCCTGCGCGAGCTGGACGACATCTTCAACGGCCAGGTGGTGACGCTGGCGTCCAACGCCTGGACCATCGGCGAGAACCTCAAGACCGCCGACTTGGTGGTGGGCGCGGTCCTGATCCCCGGGACTTCGGCCCCCAAGCTGGTGCGGCGCGAAATGGTCGCCGGCATGAAACGCGGCGCGGTGATGGTGGACGTGGCCATCGACCAGGGCGGCTGCTTCGAAACCTCCCACGCCACCACCCACACCGAGCCCACCTACGTGGTGGATGGCGTGGTCCACTATTGCGTTTCGAACATGCCCGCCGCGGTCCCGCACACCTCCACCTTCGCGCTCACCAACGCCACCTTCCCGTACCTGCTGGAGCTGGCGGACCACGGCCTGGAAGGCGCCTGCGCGCGTCACGCCGGCCTCCGCCAGGGCGTCAACACCTACGACGGTTACGTGACGCACCGCGGCGTGGCCGAATCGCAGGGACGCGAGTGGCGCGCGCTGGCGGCAGTGGAGTAAGCTGCGAAGAGAGGGCCAAATGCGTGGAATCGTTCTTTCGACCGTGATCGCCGCGGTGTGCCTGCCCATGTGGGCGGCCGACGACAACGTCAATGCCGATGAAATCATCCGCAAGTTTGCCGCCAAGGAGACCGAGTTCGCCGAGGCGCGCAACAACTACACCTATCACCAGACCGTGAAACTCGAGGAGCTGGACGCCAGCGGAAACCCTACCGGTGGCAAGTGGGACCTGGAGGAAGATATCATTTTCACGCCCGAAGGCAAGCGCATGGAGAAAGTGACTTATGCGCCTGTCGTCTCGCTCCGCAATATCCTGCTGACGCCCGAGGACGAGCAGGATTTGCGGAATGTGCAGCCCTTCGTCATGACCACCGCGGAGATCCCCGAATACGATATCAACTACCTCGGCCGCGAGAAGGTGGACGAGATCGGCTGCTATGTGTTCTCGGTGAAGCCCAAAAAGATGGTGAAGGGCAAGCGATATTTTGAGGGCCAGATCTGGGTCGACGACCGCGACCTCCAGATCGTGAAGACCTACGGCAAAGCTACCGGCATCATCAACACCAAGACCAACCAGTTCCCGAAATTCGAAACCTACCGCGAGCAGGTCGACGGCAAGTACTGGTTCCCAACCTATACGCACGCCGACGATACCCTGCATTTCCCGAACATGAACCAGCGCATCCGGATGACCGTGCGCTATCAGGACTACAAACGGTACGAAGGCCGGTCCACCATCAAGTACGGCGGCGTAGTGGATGACAACACCCAGACGCCGCCGCCGAAGAAATAGTCGTCGCCACCCCCTTTGGCCTGCGCGCCACGCGCCTATTTGCTGGCCGGCTGAGCCACGTTTTGGGTGTTCTTCGGGTCCCCCAGTGCGGCCGAACGAAGAGCGTTGCCCGACGGTAACGTCGAGGCGTCCCAACCGCCGCCGAGGGCCTTGACCAGATCCACCGCCGCGCTCATGCGCTGCTGCAGGATGGTGATGGCGGTCTGCTGGTCGCCTAATGCGATGATCTGGGTCGTGATCACATTCAGGTAGGAATCCGTTCCCGCCCGATACCGGTCCATCTCCAGACTCAGCGCCTCCTGGGAGGCTACCACGGCTTCCTGCTCCTCGACCGCCTGCTCCGCCAGATAACGCAAATTGGAAAGATCGTCCTCCACTTCCTGAAAGGCGGAGAGAACCGTCTGCCGGTAAGCGGCCACGGTGGCGTCGTATGCGGCTTCGGCGCTCTCCAGCGTGGCTCCGCGGCGGCCAAAATCAAACAGTGTCTGGGAGAGCGAGGGCCCCGCGGACCAACTGCGGCTCGCGTAGGTCAACAGATTCGCCAGATTGGTTGCCAGAAAACCGGGGCTCGCGGAAAGAGTCAACGTGGGATAGTAAGCCGTCTCGGCAATACCGATGTTCGCGTTGGCGGCGGCCACCTGCCGCTCATTCGCTGCGATGTCGGGGCGCCGCTCCAGAAGCTGTGAGGGAACAGCCACCGGAATGGGCGGAGGCGGGCCGCTGATCTTGCTGGCGCCAATCTCCAGCGAGGCGGGCACCTGGCCGGTCAGCATGGCGATCGCGTGCTCGTCCTGCGCCCGCGCGATGCGCATCTGCGTACTCTGCGCTTTGGCGGCCGCAAGCTGGGTTTGCGCCAGCGTAATATCGGACCTCGACGCAACTCCGCCGCCATGGCGGTTGATCGTGAGTTGCAGGTTCTTGTCGTAGGCTTCGATCGTATCGCTCAGCAGTTGCATCTGCATGTCCTGCGCCGCCAGCAAAAAGTAATCCGTCGCCAGCAGCGCCTGCTGGCTGAGCCGGATGTTTTCCAGATCGGCCGCGCTCACCTGCGCGTTGCTCACCGCATTCTCCACCGACAAACGGACCCGGCCCCACAGATCCGGCTCCCATGTCGCGGTGGCGGGTAAGGCAAAGCTGTGGCTGTTTTTTCCTTCAAGGTGGCTTTGCGAGATCGACGGCGACGATCCGATAGTGGGATAGTAGTTTGCGTGATTGGCTAAAACGAGCGCCCGCGCCTCCCGGAACTGCGCTTCCGCCTGCTTGACGTTCTGGTTATTGACGTTGACTAACTCTTCCAGCCGGTTCAGTTCCGGATCGCCAAAAATCTCCCACCACTTACCCTTCAGCAGGCCGTCGCTGGGAGTCGCCATCTTCCACTGGTCGTTGCCGGCCATTCCTTTGAGGGCCGGCGGAGTCTGTGCCACGGGCCGCTGGTACCGCGGGCCGATGGTACAACCTGCGCCAACGAGAGAAGCGACAAGAAGTGAGATTTTCCAAAATCGTGTCATCAATCACCGCTCTCGGCAAGGCCGCCGGGAATCAGAAAACCGGGACGGTGCCGGTAACTCGGCTGGCGTCGCGCGAAACGCTTGCGCAGCCGGTCGAAATAAAGATAAATAACGGGCGTGGTGAACAAAGTAAGCATCTGGCTGACCAGGAGGCCGCCTACAATCGAAATTCCCAGAGGTTTCCGCAATTCCGCTCCAACGCCCCACCCGAGCGCCATCGGCATCCCGCCCAGCAGCGCGCACATGGTTGTCATCATGATCGGCCGGAACCTCAGCAGACAGGCCTGGTAGATGGCATCCCGCGAGTTCATCCCCTCGTTCCGTTCGGCCGCCAGCGCGAAATCGATCATCATGATCGCGTTCTTCTTCACGATGCCGATCAGCAGGATAATTCCGATCATGCCCACGATGTCCAGATCGCTCTTGAACAGGACCATGGCCACCAGCGCTCCCACCCCCGCCGACGGCAGCGTCGAGATGATGGTCAGAGGGTGAATCAGGCTCTCGTACAGAATTCCCAGCACGATATAAACGGCCAGCAGCGCCGTCGCGATCAGGATGGGCTGATTGTCAAGCGCTTCCTGATAGGCCCGCGCGGTGCCGGCGAACTTGCCCGTGATGTTGGCGGGCAGGCCCATCTCCACTTCCGCCCGGTTGATGGCGGCCACGGCGTCGCTCAGCGACACGTTTTCCGCCAGGTTGAATGAAAGCGTCGTCGCCGGGAACTGCCCCTGGTGCGGCAGCGAAATCGGCGTGATCCCCTGCGTGAAGTGCGTGAACGTCGACAAAGGAACGTTGGTTCCTTTGGGCGTCTGCACGTAGATGGTATTCAGAAAGTCCGGGCTTTCCCACCATTGCTGCTGCAACGCCAGAACCACGTGGTACTGATTGATCGACTTGTACATCACCGAGACCTGGCGCTGCCCAAAAGCGTCGTAGAGCGCCGAGTCCACGGCTTGCGCCGTCAGGCCCAGCCGCGATGCGGTATCGCGGTCGATCACCACATTCGACGACAAGCCGGAATTCTGCTGGTCGGAGCTGACGTCCGCAATCTCCGGCAACGTCGAGAGCTTGTCCAGGAGCCTCGGCCCCCATAGCGCCAGCGAGTCGAAGTCGGGCCCCTGCAGCGTGTACTGGTATTGTGCGTTGCCTTGCCGGCCGCCCACGCGCACATCCTGGGAGTTCTGCAGGTACAGGGTGGCCCCAGGCACCCCCGAACTCTGGCGGCGCAGACGCGCAATCACCTGGTCCGAAGTGGACTTGCGAACCCCCACCGGTTTAAGCTGCACGTTCATCTGCGCCGAGTTCCCCCCGAATCCGCCCCCGCTGGTGCCGCACACCATCGTGACGGTTTCAACATCCGGGTCCACCCGGACCTTCTCCTCGAACCATTTCGCCTTTGCCACCAGCGCCTGGTAGGAAATGTGCTGCTCGCCCATGACGGAGCCCTGCAGTCGCCCCGTATCCTGCTGCGGGAAAAACCCTTTCGGGATCTTGTCGTAAAGATAGACGCTCATGCCCACCGTGACGAACACGGTGAGCAGCACGGGCGCGGGATGATCCAGCACGACGTTGAGCGCCGACCCATAACTGGAGATCACCCACTTGTAGACTTTTTCGCTCTGGTTATAGAGGTATCCGTGGCCGCGGTGTTCCTTGAGCAGCCACGCGCACATCATCGGGACCACCGTCAGGGAGATCACCATGGAGATGGCGATGGCCACCGCCAGAATCACCGCGAATTCGCGGAACAGGCGTCCCACCACGCCGCTCATCATCAGGATGGGAATGAAGACGGCAATCAGCGACATGCTCATCGACAGAACGGTGAAACCAATCTCTTCCGCCCCTTTGAGCGCGGCCTGCATCGGTTTCATGCCATGTTCCAGGTGGCGCGTAATGTTCTCGATCACCACAATCGCATCGTCCACCACGAATCCCGTGGCAATCGTCAGCGCCATCAGCGAAAGATTGTCCAGCGTGTACCCGATCAGATACATCGCGCCAAACGTGGCGATGATGGATACCGGCACCGATACGCTCGGAATAAACGTCGACCAGGCGCTGCGGAGGAAGATGAACACCACCAGAACCACCAGACAAATGGAGACGATCACGTTGCGTTGCGCGTCCCTCAACGACTCCCGCGTCGTGGTGGTGCGATCGCTGGCGATCTTGAAACGGACCGTCGGCGGAAGCTGGGCCTGAAACTGCGGCATCAAAGCCTTGATCCGCGCCACCGTGTCGATGATATTCGCATTCGGCTGGCGGCTGATCTGGATCTGAACCATCGGATTGCCGTTCACAACCCCGAAGTTCCGCACATCCTCGTTGGCGTCGATGACGCGGCCCAGGTCGGACAGCCGGACGGGCGCGCCGTTTCGATAAACCACCACCAGATTCTTGTAGTCCTTCGCCAGGAAAAGCTGGTCGGTGGCGTAAATCGGAATCTCCTCCTGGGAGTTCGCCAGCGAGCCTTTCGGTTTGTTCGCATTGGCGCCCTGGAGGAACGTGCCGATCTGATCCAGGCCCACGTTGTAGCGGGCGAGCGGCTGCGGATTCACTTCCACGCGCACCGCCGGAAGCGAGCTCCCACCCACCGAAACCTGCCCCACGCCATTGACTTGCGCCAGCTTCTGCGCAAACACCGACGAGGCAATGTCGTACAACTGCGGCCTCGGCACTACATCCGACTCCAGTGTCATCAGCACAATCGGCTGGTCGGCCGGATTGATTTTCCGGTATCTCGGCAGGGAGGGAAGATTCGAAGGGAGAAATCCCGCCGCCGAGTTAATCGCCGCCTGCACTTCGCGCGCCGCCCCGTTGATGTCGCGGCTCAGATCGAATTGCAGTACGATCATCGCCGATCCAACCGAGCTCCTGGATGTCATTTCCGTGACGCCCGCGATGCGCGTGAACTGCTTCTCCAGCGGTGTCGCGACGGACGCCGCCATCACATCCGGACTCGCTCCCGGCAGGCCGGCGCTGACCATGATGGTCGGGAAGTCCACCTCCGGCAATGCTGCCACCGGCAAGAGCGTGTAGCCGATCCCGCCGGCCATGGTCACCGCCACCAGCAGCAGCGTCGTGGCCACCGGTCTGTGAATGAATGGCGTGGAAATGCTCATATTGCGCCAGTCTTAAGTCGATTCCGCCCCGGAAAGAAGATCTTCACGCCTGCCGGAACCATGGAGCCGCGCGACCCACGCCGCCGCCCGTCCGAAATACAAATAGATCACCGGCGTCGTGAACAGCGTCAGCACCTGGCTGATCAGCAGTCCGCCGATGATGCAGATGCCCAGCGGTTTTCGCAGTTCCGAACCTACGCCGCTGCCGAAGGCCAGTGGAACCGCGCCCAGCAGCGCGGCCATGGTGGTCATCATGATCGGACGGAACCGCAGCAGGCACGCCTGGTAGATGGCTTCCTCCGGCCGTTTCCCTTCCTTGCGCTCCGCTTGCAGAGCAAAGTCGATCATCATGATGGCGTTCTTCTTCACAATCCCGATCAGTAGAATGAGGCCGATCAGCGCAATGACATCCAGATCTTTCTTGAACAGAATCAGGGCCAGCAGCGCGCCCACTCCGGCCGATGGCAGCGTGGAAAGAATGGTGATGGGATGAATAAAGCTCTCATATAATATGCCCAGAACGAGGTACACCGTCACGCAGGCCGCCAGGATCAGGATCAACTCGTTGACCAGCGACAATTCAAACGCCCGGGCTGTCCCCTGGAAGCTCGGTTCGATGCTAGCCGGCATCCCCAGTCCCTTCGTCACCTGTTTGATATGCTCCACCGCCGCGCCCAGCGACGCCCCCGGAGCCAGGTTGAATGAAAGCGTAACCACCGGGAACTGGCTCTGGTGGTTGATCGTAATGGGGGACGGAATCATCGATGCTCTGGTCAGCGATCTCAGCGGAGCCGGCGCCAGCGCCGCCGCGCCCGTCAGCGCGCTATTCGTCCCCGCCAGTGCGATCGTCGTTGCCAGGTTGGCCGACGCCGATCCGATGGGCACGTACATCTCTCCCAGGGCCCCCGCATCCTGCTGATACTGGGGCGCCACTTCCAGAATCACATGGAACTGGTTGGTCTGCGTATAAATCGTCGATACCTGCCTCTGGCCGAATGAGTCGTAGAGCGCGTCGTCGATGTTCTGAGGCGTGATGCCCAGCCGGCCCGCGGTGTCGCGATCGATACTGACCAGCAGTCCCAGGCCGTTGTTCTGCTGATCGCTGGCCACGTCCCGCAGTTCGGGTATCTGTTTCATCCGCTCCACCAGGCGCGGAACCCACACATCCAGCAGCGCCTTGTCGGGCGCATCGAGCGCGTACTGGTATTGCGTCCGGCTGATCCGGTCTTCCACGGTCAGATCCTGCACCGGCTGCATGAAGAGCTGGATGCCCGCCACCTGTTGCACCTTCGGCGCCAGCCGCCGGATCACATCCACCGCCGAAACACCGGCCCGCTCCTCGAGCGGCTTCAACGTGATCTGGATACGGCCGCTATTCATGGTCGTGTTCACGCCATCGGCGCCGATGAACGACGTGAGGTTCTCAACCGCTGGATCCTGGCGGATGACCTGAACCAGATCCTGCTGCCGCCTGGACATGGCGGGAAACGATACCGTCTCGGGCGCCTGCGAAATGCCGAGGATCGCACCCGTATCCTGCACCGGAAAGAACCCCTTGGGCACGATGATGTAAAGGTAAACCGTGAGGCCCAGCGTGCCCACGGCCACCATCAGCGTCAGGAACTGATGGCGCAGCACCACCCGAACCATCCTGCCGTACGCTTCGATGGTCTTGACGAAGCACCACTCCGACCATCGGTACAACGCGCCCTGCTCGGATTCCGGATGGTGCCTCAGAATGCGAGCCGACATCATGGGCGTCAGGGTCAGCGAGACAAACGCCGAAAACATGATGGTGACCGCCAGAGTCACCGCAAATTCGCGGAACAGCCGGCCCACAATATCCGCCATGAACAGCAGCGGAATCAGCACCGCGATCAGCGAGACGGTCAACGACACGATGGTGAAGCCGATCTCCGCCGCTCCCTTGAGCGCGGCCTGCATGGCGGATTCGCCCATCTCGATATAGCGCGAGATGTTTTCGATCATCACGATCGCGTCGTCCACTACGAAACCGGTCGAAATCGTCAGCGCCATCAGCGAGAGGTTGTCCAGGCTGTACCCCAGCAGGTACATGACGGCGAACGTGCCCACCAGCGAAAGCGGCACGGCGATGCCTGGGATGATGGTGGCCGATGGGCTGCGCAGGAACAGAAAGATTACCAGCACCACCAGCACCGTGGTGAGCAGCAGCTCGAATTCGACGTCCCGCACCGATGCCCGGATGGTGGTGGTGCGGTCGGTGATCACCTGCACGCGGATCCCCTCCGGCAGGGATGCTTCGATTTGAGGAAGGATCCCCTGCACGGTATCGACGACGTTAATGATGTTGGTCCCGGGCTGCCGCTGAATATTCAGCACGATGGCCCGGTCGGCGTTCACCCACGCGGCCAGCTTGGTGTTTTCCGCGCCGTCGATGACCTTTGCGACATCGCGAATGCGCACCGACGCCCCATTGCGGTAAGCGATGATGATCGGCCCGTACTGGGCGCCGGCCTGAAGCTGGTCGTTGTCGTTAATGGTCCAGGCCTGGTCCGGTCCATCGAAGCTGCCTTTGGCCTGGTTCACGTTGGCGCTGCTCAGCGCCGTTCGCAGAGACTCCAGGCTTAGTCCATAGGATGCCAGCGCCGTGGGGTTCGCCTGCACCCGCACGGCCGGCCGCTGCCCTCCGCTGATGCTCACCAGGCCCACGCCCTTGAGTTGGGAAATCCTCTGCGCCATGCGCGTTTCAGCCAGCTCTTCCACTCGCGGCAGCGGCACCGTCGATGACGTAATGGCCAGCGTCAGAATCGGCGCGTCGGCGGGATTCGTCTTGCTGTAAATGGGAGGAACCGGAAGATTGTTGGGAAGAAAAGTCGTGGCTGCGTTGATGGCGGCCTGCACCTCCTGCTCGGCTACGTCGATGCTCAGATCCAGCGAAAACTGCAGCGTGATCAGCGAGCTGCTGAAGGAACTGATCGACGTCATCTGCGTCAGTCCGGGCACCTGGCCGAACTGTTTCTCGAGCGGCGCCGTGATCGAAGACGTCACTACCTCCGGGCTCGCGCCCGGGTAAAACGTCTGGATCTGAATGGTCGGGTAATCCACCTGCGGCAGCGCCGAAACCGGCAGTTGCCGGAAGGCCGTCACCCCCACCAGCACCACCCCAGCCATCATCAGCGATGTTGCCACCGGCCTGAGGATGAAGATGCGGGATGGACTCACCGGCCGGCGCCTCCGCTCTGGCCCTTTTTGTAGCTTCCGTCGCCTTTCTTGGATCCGCCTCGGCCGCCTCGGCCGCCCCGTCCGTTTCCGCCGCCTCCGGGCACGTAGCCTGGCGGGTTGTCCAGCTCGCCGGCTTTCCGGACTCTGACCACCGCGCCTTCAATCAGCCTGTCCGTCCCATCGATGACTACCTGGTCCCCATCCGAGAGGCCGCTGAGAATGTCGGTTGAGGCCGCATTCGTGATTCCTACCTGAACCGTTTTCAGGTGCACTCTGGAATCCTCATCCACAACATAGACGAACGTGCCCTGCTGGCCATTCTGAATCGCCACGTTGGGAACCACCTGTTGATTGGTCAGCGTGTCCACCAGCAGGCGTACGTTGACGAATTGCTGAGGGAAGAGCGAGTTGTCCTGGTTGTCGAAAACCGCCTTCAGCTTGGAGGTGCCGGTCGTACTGTCGATCTGGTTATCGAGGGTTACCAGCATCCCGGATGCCAGCTTTTTGGAATTGTCGCGGTTATACGCATCCGCTGGCAGATGCGCGCCCGCCCGCAGCTTTTGCGTGACCTCCGGAAGGCTGTCCTCGGGGATGGTGAAGAGTACGGATATCGGCTGGAGCTGAGTGATCACCACCATCCCGTTCGCGTCGGAGGCGTGGACGATGTTGCCGGGATCCACCAGCCGCAGTCCCACCACGCCCGTGATCGGCGCCGTGATCTTGGAATAAGTCAATTCCAACTTGGCGTTGTCGATGTTGGCTTGATCCTGCTTGATGGTGGCTTCGTACTGCGCCACCAGCGCCTTCTGCGTATCCAATTGCTGACTCGGAATGGCGTCCGTCTTGACCAGAAGCTGGTAGCGGTCGAGATCCACCTTCGCGTTGACCAGCAGGGCCTGGTCGTGCGCCAGCGTGGCTTGAGCCAGCTCCAGTTGAACCTGATAAGGCCGCGGGTCTATCTCCAGCAGAACCTGGCCCTCCTTGACCAAATCGCCTTCGTTGAAGTCGACTTTCATCAACTGGCCGTCCACCCGCGATTTGACCGTTACCGTGTAGAAAGCCGTCACGTTGCCCAGCCCGTTCAGATACACCGGGATGCTGGAGCGCGCCACCTTCGTCACCACTACCGGCACCGGGCCCAGCGCCGCGCCCCGGCCGCCCCCGCCAAAGCCTCCCCCGCCGCCCTTCCTAGGGG
>JBAWDI010000478.1:0-4353 GCA_049590695.1 Bryobacteraceae bacterium | reverse complement strand
GTCTTGGGCGGCGGCTGGTTGGCGATCCACAGCGTGGCGTCGCCCCACGCGCGGACGGCGCGGATGAAACCGGTATTGGTGTCGATCCAGACCGAGCCGGAGGGGGCGGCCTTCTTGGCGCCATTTTCTTCCACCGCGATGCCGGGCCACACGCCCTGGTAGGTGCAGAGGATGGCAGCGTGGGACCCGAGCGCCATCCGGCTGCGCGAGGTCAACTCGATCACCGGCGCGCCTCCGGCAGCCTCTTTCATGGTGGCGGTGCCCTCCGGTGAATCGCCCTCGATTACGATGCCGGTGACTTTGGCGGCCATGGCCTTGGCCACATCACCGCCTGGCGCGATCACCGCCAGCGTCACCACGCCACGCGCCGCGGCCGCCTGCACGAAATCGGGGGCAACCGTCTTCAGCAGGAGGCAATTGATGGGCGTGCCGGAGAGCAGCTCGAGCGATGCCGGGTCGGACCACGGCCAGCGCATCGGAACCCAGTCGGCGGGTTGGGGCGCGGCAGCGTGCAATAACGGCAGAAAACCCAGCACCACCCCCCAGCGGAGTGCTCGCATCCACATATACTTATTAGTCTACGCCAATCATGCGGACCGTCAACATCCACGAAGCCAAGACGCATCTCTCCCGGCTGGTGGAGCAAGCGGCCAAGGGCGAGCCATTTGTGATCGCCAAAGCGGGCAAACCGATGGTAAAAGTCATGCCGCTGGAGACACCGGTGGCTGGGCAGGTCCAGCGGTTGGGCTTCATGGCGGGCCGGATCCAGGTGCCGGAGGATTTCGACCGGATGGGAGGTGCCGAAATCGAGCGGCTATCCCGCGGAAACGAATGAAACTGCTGCTGGATACGCACGTGCTGCTATGGGCCGCAGGGCAGCCCGAGCGTTTGCCGCGAGTGGCGCGCGCTACTGGACGACCCGTGCAACGAGCCGATGTTCAGTGCGGCCAGCCTGTGGGAGATCGCCATCAAAAGCGGACTGGGGCGGGACGGTTTCCAAGTGGATGCGCGGTTGCTGCGGCGAGGGTTGCTGGATAACGGCTATGGTGAGTTACCGGTCGCGAGCGAGCACGCCGTTGCCATCGATGGCCTGCCGCCCATCCACAAAGACCCGTTCGACCGCCTCCTGGTGGCGCAGGCGATGGTGGAGGGCATCACTCTGCTGACCAACGACCCGCTGGTGGCCCAGTATCCCGCGCCCGTGCGGCAGGTGTGACATAATTATGGCATGAGCGTCCGAACCACGATCGATATTCCAGACGATCTTCATGCCGCGCTCCGGCAGCGTGCGGCGGCGGAGCGCACCTCGATTCGTTCGCTGATTACCGGCGCCATCGAGAGCCAATTCCGGCCGCGGCCCTCGCGGCACGTGACGGGACCACTGGTGGGAAAGAAAGGTAAGCCCGCCGCCGGCAGTCCCGACAGGCAGAATCCGTACGACGTATTATTTGCCTGATCTGAACGTGTGGCTGGCCTTGAGCTGGGCCAACCACAGGCACTCCGATGCCGCGTGGGCGTGGTTTTCCCGGCAGGAGGACGACCGCTTTTTCTTTTGCCGGTTCACGCAACTCGGCTTGTTGCGACTGCTGGCAACGTCCGCGGTGATGGGCAAGGATGTGCGGACCATCGGCGAGGCCTGGAAGGTGTACGACCGGTGGCTGGAGGATTCGCGAGTCGGAATCCGGCAGAAGGGGTTTGAACTTGACGTGGCCTTCCGAGCGGCGACCCGTTCGGTTTCCCGGCTGTCGTCGCCGAAAGCGCTTGGCGATTGCTATCTGCTTGCGGTCAGCCAGGTCGCAGATGCTACGCTCGTGACGTTTGACCGGGGTCTGGCATCCGCGTGCCAGAAAGCCCGTCAACGGGTGGCGCTGCTGGAACCTCGCACACTGGCCGGAGGTTGAAAGCGGACGCTGGCAGGCGTTCGAAGATGTCCGCATCTCAGGCCAAGCGTGACGCGGAGCGCCGAACCGCGCTAAAACGCTATGATGAAAGCGGGAATGGAGCACCGGCCATGCAATTGAACGTCCCTCCCGACCTTGAGACACTGATCAACAAGCGCCTTTCCAGTGGTGGCTACCAGAGCCCTGAAGATGTGTTGCGCCGCGCTCTTCAGGCTCAGGACGCCGAGGAAAGCTGGACAGACGAGGAACGCCGGGCGTTGTCCGCTCACATCGAGGAAGGCTATCTTCAGGCCGAACGCGGAGAGCTTATCGACGGCGCACAGGCTCGCCGTGAAATTCAGGGGATGAAAGACAACTGGCGTGAAGGGCGTTCGCCCGAACGATGAGCGGTTATGCTCTGACGCCGCTCGCCAAAGCCGATATTTTTGCTATCTGGTCTTACATTGCGGACGACAACGAGGACGCAGCCAACCGCGTGGAACAGGCCATCTATCGCGCTTGCGCGTTTGTTGCCGAAGCTCCTATGCGCGGCCATTCCCGCCCCGACCTCACCACCCGCTCGCTGCGTTTCTGGACGCTGACCCGTTATCCCAACTACACCATCGTCTACCGGCCAGAGGCAGCACCCCTTCAGGTTGTCGCCGTTCTGCACGGGAAAAGAAATGTGCGGCGCATCCTGAAGCAGCGCCCATGAAAGACGCGGCCCGTGACACGGCGTTCTTCGGATAGCGTGAGCCGCCGGTCAGTCCGTTTCCGCCGCCTGCCGGCACTGCCCCGCGCGCGGACGTTCCCCACACGTCTCAGTACTGATAACCTGGAGGAAGGAGCCGAGGCCGGCAGGCAAGGCGCATGGAGAAGAACATCCGTAAATACGCCAGCCACAAGGAAATGAAGGCCGAGGAATATCGGTACTGGCAGAGCCGCCCGGTGCATGAACGGATGGACGCGGTTTCCGAACTCACCACCGCCGCCTACGCGCTGAAAGGCATGGCCCCCGATGTACCAAGACTTCAAGGACCTGTTGTCCGCCTTCCACGCCCACGGCGCTAAGTATCGAATCGTTGGTGGTTACGCGGTATCGTTCCACGGCCAGCCCCGTGCGACGAAGGACCTGGATTTATTCATCTTGTGTGCCTGAATTCTCGAACACAAAGGACCTTGTGTTGGGCTATCTACACACGAAGAGACATGTGTGATTTGCTACGCTTGAAAGTGGTGGGTTTTGGGCTAACCGAGAGGCCGAAAGGTTGTATGGAAGTCAATGTCGCAAGCTAATAGAATTGACCACGAATGTGTCGCTGTGGATTCGCTTGTCCAGTACCTCAAACAGAGGTGTGGTCATCAAGACATTCAGGTTCAGAAGGAAGAAAACGATCCTCCTGACTTTTGGCTGTCTATCGACGGGAGTAGATTCGCTGTCGAGGAAACCAGTATAGCTACGGA
This sequence comes from Bryobacteraceae bacterium, assembly GCA_049590695.1. Lineage (GTDB taxonomy): Bacteria > Acidobacteriota > Terriglobia > Bryobacterales > Bryobacteraceae > Fen-178. The sequence continues at coordinate 1,009 of JBAWDI010000478.1, read as the reverse complement.
AGACGCGGTCAAACGCATCGCAATCGACCGAAAGAAAGGGATGAACAGCGGTAGTCTCGGCCTTAAATGGGAAGGAGAGGTGCAAGACGAACTTGCTGAGCTAATCCAAAAGGCGGTGCGCACGAAACGCGAGAAGCTCGAACGGAAGGGTGTGCCACAACGGTGCCGGGACAGTATACTGCTTCTTTATGATGCTCACGGGTTCGGTGATCCAGAGGATGCCAAGTTGGCATTGCAGACAGTTCACGGCTACGATTGGTTTCATTCTGTCTTCTGGGCCGCGTCTTCTACTTACAGGCCCAACGAATTGTATCCTGAGGAACCGGGTCGCATGGGGTCGTTTTTGTATACCAAGGAAGATCGGTGGAAAACGTGTCAATTTGGAAGCGCCCGGTAGAGCAGGGCGCTTGGTCCTGGCTCCTGATAGGCCGTCGCCTTAAAGATGGTTTTGCATCTGGCCATCTTCAGTGCCGCGAGTTGCAGGGCTTGGGTCTGGTCGTTTGCCGAAAAAGGACCTTGAGCCGCCGCCTGCCGGCACTGCCTTGTACGCTGACCTTGCACTTTCAGCCCGGCGCTGCCGGGAGCCTCTTGTCGGCCCGTGCTCTCACACGCTTCGGTTCCGCGGCTGTGGCTCCGGATAACCTGTGTTCGACGTAAAGCCGGTCGCTCTTCACAGAGGAACGGCCTCCTTCAACACCTGATTTCGAATCAACTTGTGCAGGGCGCACTCCTCCGCCACGTCAACCGGACGGCCTAGTTCATCTTTAAGGTCGGCAAGGAAGCCGCCTGGGAAAAAGGGGGTTCGGGCCGGCCCCGCCTCGATCAACAAGTCGAGGTCGCTGTCATTCCGGGCCTCGCCCCGAGCGAAGGAACCAAACACACGAATTCCGCTCACGCCGTGCCTGGCGGCAATCGCTAGGATCGCATCGCGTTTGGTGGCGCGTAATTCATCGAATGTCATGGTCGCCTGCGGATTCCGGCGAAGCCGATCACTAATTCCGAACTGATG
>JBAWDI010000477.1:0-5923 GCA_049590695.1 Bryobacteraceae bacterium | reverse complement strand
CTGAAGCGCTTCCCGAATGTGTTCGTCAAGATTACGCACACCTGGTCGCTTTCGCGCCAGCCGTACCCCTGGCTGGATGCGCAGGAACTGGTGAAGCGCTTGTACGACGCCTATGGCCCGCGGCGGTTGATGTGGGGCACCGACTGGCCGATCATCGAGAACTCCAAGGCGACATACGAGCAGGCGCTCACGGTGGTCCGCGACGACATGAAGTTTCTCAACGCCGACGACAAGAGCTGGCTGCTGAGCAAGAGCGTCGAGCGGGTGTGGCCGTTCGGGGGGTAGCGGCTATGACGAACCCGCACACTCTGCTTAGCCCGGCCCGTCGGGGGGTGGCTGACGCCGAGTATGCTCTTCACCTGACGGATTGCATGGTCTGGATGGATGCGCAACCAGAATGATCCATTCAGGCTATCGTCACTGATCCGCCGTATGGGCTCCGGGAATACACTGCGGAGGAAAAGCGGAAACTGCGAAACCGAAGGGGCGGCGTCTGGCGGATACCGCCGTCTTTCGATGGTTGCCAACGCAACCCTGTACCCCGTTTCACTGTTCTGACCGAATTGGATCTTCAGCAGTTAAGAACGTTCTTCACATCCTTTGCCGGAAAGGCCCTGCGCATTCTGGTGCCTGGAGGCCACCTGTTCATTGCCAGCAGCCCGCTGCTTTCGCATCTCGTTTATACGCCCCTGATGGCGGCTGGTTTTGAGAAGCGCGGCGAAATCAAAAGGCTCGTCCAAACGTTGCGTGGCGGGGACCGGCCGAAGAACGCGCACGAGGAATTCCCGGATGTGACGGTTATGCCGCGATCCGCCTGGGAACCGTGGGGCCTGTTCCGAAAGCCATGCGAAGGCAGGGTACAGGACAATCTTCGCAAGTGGAAGACGGGAGGACTCAGAAGGGTCGCGGCCGATGCTCCGTTCTCGGACGTGATCCTTTCGTCTCCCACGCGCGCTGAAGAGCGCAAGCTTGCTCCGCACCCTTCCCTGAAGCCACAGGCGTTTATGCGCCAGATCGTCAGAGCATCCCTCCCACTCGGACTCGGCACCGTACTGGACCCCTTTATGGGTGCGGGGTCCACGATAGCCGCCGCCGTGGCTGTTGGGTACACGAGCATAGGGATTGAAATAGATCCGATGTTCTTCGCCATGGCGGAAAAGGCCATCCCGGCGCTCTCTTCCCTCCCGGCAAACGGCACAACGCGTGTGATTAGGGCCAACGGCGTTGTACACTTGAACGGAAAAGGCAAGACCGACCGTGGCCCTCTCAACCGACGGCTTTGACCGCTGGGCCATCCAGTCGCACTACAACCACGCGGGGTGGTACATCGTCTGGCGCTATGCAATTGACCCCACCAAACGTATGAAGCGCGGCCGGCCGGTGCTCGTTTGGCGTGTGGACGTACCGTTTCTCAAGGAAGAACACTGGAAGTACGAAGGCAGCAAAGCTGCCGAAGGGCATGGCGGCCGGACTCACACGTTTGGAGTCAAGAACCCAGCCAGCGTGATCTCCGGCGCGATCGTTTACCAGACCCCAGGGACCGTCCTCTCCAGGGGAGGCCCAACGCTTGTGAACTCATCATCCAGGTGATCCACTACCGCTACGACAACAATGTAGTCGTCAAGATTACGCACACCTGGTCGCTTTCGCGTCAGCCGTATCCGTGGCTGGATGCGCAGGAGTTGGTGAAGCGCCTCTACGACGCCTATGGCCCGCGGCGGTTGATGTGGGGCACCGACTGGCCGATCCTCGAGGCCGTCGCCAAGTACGCGCAGGCGCTCACCGTGGTCCGCGACGACATGAAGTTTCTCAACGCCGACGACAAGAGCTGGATACTGAGCAAGAGCGTCAAGCGGGTGTGGCCCTTTGGGGGGTAGGCAGCGCCGGCGGAACGCGAAATAGGCTCGTGGTATCCTCTACTCAAGGCGAGGGCAGATGGTTTTTCCCAAGGGCGGCTGGCTATTGCTCGGCGGAGTGGTCTTTCTGGGGGCTTTGAGCGCCCAGCGGCCGTTCCGCGAATACCCCGGCGTCGAGTACACCAACTTCCCGATTCCCAAGGACTGGCAGGAGAAGACCGAGTGGGCCTTCGCCCGCCTGATGTACCCGCCCATGTTCGGCGTCCACGGGCGCGGCGGCTTCGGCCGGTTCCGTGGCTTCGACTGGACGCAGGGGCGCTCCAGTTGGACCACCGACTATCCGCGCTCGGACCGCCATTTCTCGGAGGCGCTGCGGCGCTTGACGCGCGTGCACACCCGGTCGGTGGAGCAGCCCGTCAACCTGGACGAAGGCGACCAGTACGATTGGCCCTGGCTCTACGCCGTGGAAGTGGGCCATTGGAACCTGACCGATGCGCAGACCAAGGCCATGCGGGAGTACCTGCTGCGCGGCGGTTTCTTCATGTGCGACGATTTCCACGGAACGGAAGAGTGGGCGGTCTTCGTCAACAGCATGCAGCGCGTGTTTCCCGACCGGCCCATCGTGGAGATCGACAACCAGGACCCCATCTTCCACACCATCTACGATCTGGACGACCGGTTCCAGGTGCCCGGTGAGCAGTACGTTCGCTCGCACCGGACGTATGAGTACGACGGCTACCTGCCGCACTGGCGCGGCATCTACGACGACAAGGGCCGGCTGATGGTGGCCATCTGCTTCGACATGGACCTGGGCGATTCCTGGGAGCACGCGGACAATCCGCAATATCCCGAGAAGTTCTCAGGCATGGGAATCCGCATCGGCGTCAACTACGTGGTGTATGCGATGACGCATTAGTCAGCCGCGCAGATAGGCGTCGTCGCCTTTGATCCAATCCTCGCGCGCTGGGGCGAACACGTCGACCACCACGCTGTCTTCGAGCGCCTCGACCCCGTGAGGCACATGCGGCGGAATGGCGATGGACTGGCCGGCGCGCACGATCTGCTCCCCGCCTTCGATGAGGAATTTCATCGCGCCCTTTTCCACCGTGGCGATCTGTTCATGCACATGGCTGTGCGCGGGCACCACCGCGCCCTTCCGGATCTCCAGCCGCGCGATGGTCATGTTGGCGCCGTGGATGACTTTGCGGGCCACGCGCGGGTTCAACTGTTCCGGTTCCAGCTTGTTCCAGTCGTAGAGTTGCATGGAACGCATTCTAGCATCCGTAGTGGCGCCGGCGTATTGTATGATGAAGACTGCCTATGAAGGGTATCGTGCTCGCTGGGGGCACGGGAAGCAGACTCTTCCCGCTGACCAAGATCACCAACAAACATCTGTTGCCGATTTACGACCGGCCGATGATTTACTATCCCATCCAGACGCTGGTGGATGCGGGAATCCGCGACATCCTGATCGTGACCGGCGGCCGGAATTCGGGCGACTTCCTGCGCCTTCTCGCGAACGGGAAGCAGTTCGGGCTGGAACATATCAATTACACCTACCAGGAAGGCGAGGGCGGCATCGCCGACGCTCTGGCGCTGGCGAGACATTTCGCCGACGGCCAGAAGACCTGCGTGATTCTGGGCGATAACATCATCGAGGGCAACATCCGCAAGGCGGTCGAGCAGTTTACGGCCCAGGCGGAAGGCGCGCACATTCTGCTCAAGGAAGTGCCGGACGCGGAGCGGTTCGGAGTCGCCGAACTGGCGGGCGGAAAGATCGTGGGCATCGAGGAGAAACCGCAGCGCCCCAAATCGAATTACGCGGTGACGGGTATCTACATGTACGATCCCACGGTGTTCGACAAGATCCGGACGCTGGTGCCCTCGAACCGCGGCGAACTCGAGATTACCGACGTCAACAACGCCTACATCCGCGAAGGCGCCATGACCTATTCGTTTCTGGATGGATGGTGGACGGATGCCGGCACCTTCGATTCGCTGTTGCGGGCGGCCAACCTGGTGGCGCAAATGGCGGCGAAGCAGCAGGTTTCCGCGGAACTGGCGGCCGCGGTGGAAGGAACGGTTCTCCGATGACGGGCGAAACGGCTGCCGAGGCGGCCGGGCGCCGGCTGGCTTCCGGCGGCGGTCTGGAGCTGGCGGTTCCGGAGTGCGCTAAGGGCATCGGCGCGGTGATTGGCGAGGTCGATTCCCCGCACCTGATCGCCGGCGTGCGGGTAGAGCGGTATACGATCCATGCGGACGACCGCGGATACTTTCTCGAGGTGCAGCGCCTGGGCCGCGGACTGGCAGCCGAGTTTCCGGCCGCCACCACGCAGATTTCGGCGGCGGTGAACTACCTGGGAACGGTGAAGGCTTTCCATTACCACCTGCATCAGACGGATTGCTGGGTCCCCGTGAAAGGCATGCTGCAGGTGGCGCTGGTGGATCTGCGGCTGGGCTCGCCCACATTCGGCCTGCGCAACACCATGTACCTGGGGGCGCTGCGCCCCTGGCAGGTGCTGATTCCGCCGGGCGTCGGACACGGGTACAAAGTGATTGGGGGCGAGGAAGCGGTGCTGGTGTACATGACGGACCGGTTCTACGATCCGCGGGACGAAGGGCGCATACCTTACAACGACGCGTCCATCAACTACGATTGGGAGACGCAGAAGAAGTAGCGCGCCGCTATGAAGATTCTGGTGACGGGCGGGGCGGGGTTCATCGGGTCGGCATTTGTCCGCATGTTGATCGGCGAGACCGATTGGCGGGTGATCAATCTGGACAAACTGACCTATGCGGGCAATCTCGAGAACCTGGCGGCGGTGGAGGGAAACCAACGCTACCGGTTCGTGGAGGGCGACATCTGCGACGCGCGGGCCGTGGATACGCTGCTGACCGGCGAGAAGCCCGACGCCATCGTGCACTTCGCGGCTGAATCGCACGTAGACCGCAGCATTCTTTCGCCGGAGCCGGTGATCCGGACCAACCTGCACGGCACATTCACGCTGCTGGATGCGGCCAGAAGCCACGGGACGGCGCGCTTCCTCCACGTTTCCACGGACGAGGTGTACGGCAGCGTGGCGGCGCCGCTCGAAGCCACCGAGGAGTCTCCGTTGAACCCCAGCAGCCCGTATTCGGCTTCCAAGGCCGGCTCGGATTTGCTGGCGCGGGCGTATTTCGTCACCTACCGGCTGCCCGTGGTCCTCACCAGGGCGTCCAACAATTATGGGCCGTACCAGTTTCCGGAGAAACTGATCCCGCTCATGATCTCGAATGCCATGGAGAATCGCGCGCTCCCGGTTTACGGGGATGGCATGCAGGTGCGGGACTGGCTCTATGTCGAGGATCATTGCCGCGGCATCCGGGCGGCGCTCGAGAAGGGCCGCGATGGCGAGATCTATAACATCGGCGGGAACCGGTCATTGCCGAACCTGGAGGTGGTGCGGAAGGTGCTGTCGCTCGCCGGGAAGCCGGAGAGCCTGATCGAGTACGTGACCGACCGCCCGGGGCACGACCGGCGGTACGCGCTCTCGAGCGGGAAGCTGATGCGCGAAACCGGGTGGCGGCCCGAAATGGATTTCGAGACGGGACTGAAGCGAACCATCGAGTGGTACGCCGCCAATTCGCCGTGGGTCGAGCGCGTGCGGAGCGGCGAGTATCGCGCCTATTACGAGAAGAACTATGGCGGCCGGACCGTGGCTGGCTGAAAGCACCACTGAGACAACACATGCGCGTGGCGATTGAAGCCGCATCGCTGGGCCTATCGAGCGGCGGGCTGGCCCGTTATACCGCCGAGCTCAGCCTGGCGCTGGCGCGCTTGTTTCCGGACGACGAGTTCTTTCTGCTCTCCGATCAGCCGTTCCGGATGCCGCCGGGCAGCCCTTCCAACCTCCAGCGCGGCGGTGGGCCGCTCAATTCCATGGAGCGGCGCTGGTGGCTGTGGGGTTTGGCGCGCGAAATGAGCCGGCTGGGCGCGGACCTGGTCCACGGTCCGGATTTCGCGGTGCCTTATATTCCCCGCCGGCCCAGCGTTCTCACGCTGCACGATCTCTCTCCGTGGATGGACG
>JBAWDI010000476.1:0-1562 GCA_049590695.1 Bryobacteraceae bacterium | reverse complement strand
CGCATTTTCCATTTAGGAAAATGCGTCTGTCCCCTTTTTCTGCGTCTTCCAGCGGCGGTGGATCCATAACCACTGGTCGGGGTACTCCCGGATCGCGTCCTCGATGCGTTTCTGCACCGCCTGTGTGTCGCGCGTCACGTCGCCCGTCATGGGGACCGGCGGGTAGAACTTGAGGACATACCGGCGCTCGCTTTCCGACCACAGCGCGAATCCGGGGATGACGGCCGCGCCGCTGTGCGCCGCCAGTTTGGCTAAACCCGTGCTGGCGCAGGCCGGCACGCCGAAGAAATCGACGAAGACTCCCGAGTCGAGCGATGCGTTCTGATCCGCCAGGATGCCCACCGCTTCGTTCGCGGCCAGCGCTTTCAGAATGGCGCGGGCGAAATCCTTTTTGAAAATGGGACGGTTGCCGGAGAGCGCCCGGCGACGCTCCACCAGGGCGTCAATGAGAGGGTTGTCGAGGGGCCGCACCACCACGTTCATGGGCGCCGCCAGCAGCGCGTGGGCGTAGGCGCTCAGCTCCCAGTTGCCCAAGTGGGCGGTCGCAAAGAGCACCCCGCGCCCCGCGCGCATGGCGGCGTCGAAGTGCTCGCGGCCTTCCCAGCGGACGCAGCGCGCGACGTTCTCGCGGCGGATGGAAGGGAACCTGGCAAACGTCACCAGCAGCCGCGCGATGGACCGGAAGACCCCATCGATGATTTCGGAATGATTGGCCCCCGGCAGGGCCATCGACAGGTTGTGCTTTGCCACGCGCCGCAAGCGGGGAATCGCCAGGTCGAGAAGGCGCGCGTAACCGCGAGCCAGCCCGTGCGCCAGTGGCGCCGGCGCCCATTCCAGCGACTTCAGGACGCCAAGGGCGAGCCCGTACTCGATGACGTTCCGAAACGTGGAGCGCTGCCGCATGTATCCGCATTGTAACCGCTCCGCTCCCTGGGAAGGTGTGAAAGAATCGCCCGCGAGCGGGCGATGGGCAAGCTAAAGCATGCCCCACCATGCTCACTAGGCGTGCTTCGCGCGGCGGGGCCGGTACGGGATCAGCCCGCCGATGCCCCAGACCAGCAGAATGATGAACGAGAATCCGTAGAGCAGACTACCGCCTTCCGTCTGCAAGAGCGCGGTGCCCGGCATCAGGCCAATCGCCAGCGCCACGGCCGCCGCCAGCACATGCCAGTACCAGGCCTGGGAGCGAAACCGGTACAGCAGGTATACGGGAATGACCACCGCCAACACGTCCAGAACGATTGCCAACAGCGAGTACATCAATGGCCTCCTCCAGTATTGTAAATCGAATCTATTCGATCCATCCCCCGCCCAGCACCAGGCCGCCATCGTAGAAGACCGCGCCCTGGCCGGGGGTGACGGCGCGCTGCGGCTCGTCGAAGACCACCTCGACGCGGGCGGCGTCGCCCGTGGCATGGAGCGTGGCGGGTGCGGCGACGTGCTTGTTGCGAATTTTGACCTGCGCGCGCATGGGCTCGGCCAGGGCGGCGATGGAGATCCAGTTCACGCCCTTGGCGAAGAAGCGCGCGCGCAGCAGTTCGTCATTGCCGCCCACGATGACG
>JBAWDI010000475.1:0-2967 GCA_049590695.1 Bryobacteraceae bacterium | reverse complement strand
TCAGGACAACATCGTCCGGGTACAGGCGCGAAAGCTGCGGGAGCGATTGGCGGCTTACTACGCAGCCGAGGGCAGCGGCGAATCCTACCGGATCGTCTACCGGCCGGGCAGCTACCTGCCGGCTTTCACGGCCGCGCATGAGGCAGTCGCGAAATCGCAGCGGACGGTCGCCGTCCTGCCGCTGATGAATCTCACAACGGACAACGCGGCCGGGTACTTCTGCGATGGTTTGGCCGAAGAACTGATTGATTTGCTGGCCCGCACTGAAGGTTTACGTGTGGTCGCGCGGACGTCGAGCTTCCAATTCAAGGGCGTGCAGGCGGACGTTCGCGAGATCGGCCGGCGGCTTGGCGCCGATCTGCTGATCGAGGGCGCCGTGCGTAACGCGGGCGATCGCTATCGCATCACGATTCGGTTGCTCTCCGCCGCCGACGGCTGCGAGATCTGGGCCTCCCGGTATGATCGGACATCGCGCGATGTGCTCGAAATCGAGGCGGAAATCGCGGCTTCCATCGCGTCCGCGCTGAGTTCCGGAACCCCGCCGGCGGTTTCGGCCACGGATGCCGAGGGCGCTATACTCTATCTTCAAGCGCGCCACGCCTGGAACCAACGCTCCGAGACCGGATTCCGGCGGGCGCTGGAACTATACACCGCCGCCACCGGGCGCGACCCCGGCGCCGCCAAAGCCTGGGCTGGAATCGCCGAGTGTCATGTGCTCATGAACATGCATGGCCTGGCGCTGCCGCACGTCTGCATGCCCAAAGCGCGGGAGGCGGCCATGACGGCGCTCGCCATAGACCCAGGCCTGGCCTCGGCATGGTCGGCTTTGGCAGCCGTAACCGCCTTGTACGATCGAAAGTTCGAATCCGCCGAAGAGCGCTGGCGCAAGGCGCTGGAATCGGATCCCGCTTACGCCACGGCCCACCACTGGTACGCCTGTTTCGGTCTGATTCCCATGCAAAGAATGGGCCAGGCGCTCGACGAAATCCGGGAAGCGGAACGGCTGGACCCGCTTTCGGCGCCCATCGCGAACGATGTCGTGTTCGTTCTGTACTGGAACCGGCGCTTTGACGACGCCATCGCACAGTGCCGGAAGAACATCGCGCTCAATCCCGGATTCCACCGGGACTACATTCTGCTCGCGAGGGTCTACGCGGCCCAGGGCAGGTATCGGGAGTCGGTAGACACCTGCCTGAAAGTACGCGAGCAGTTGGACGGGGTCTCCTTCCTGCCCCATCTGCTCGGCACTCTCGGGTTCGCCTATGCATCGAGCGGAAACCTGGAAGGCGCGCAAGAGGTATTGGGAGAATTGCTCCGGCTGGAGGCGCGTGGCGCCGTCACCGCCCACGAGCGCGCTGTGGTGGATACGGCGCTGGGCGACTGGGACGCCGCGATTCGAGAGCTCGAGACGGCCTATGAGCAGCGCACCGGCTTGGCGATATTCGTCCCGGCCGAACCTTTGTTCGATGCTCTGCGCGCCCGGGGCTTGCTCGCCTCCGCCCCTGCCTTCACGTGAACGTTCACCCCTTGCTCACCCGTGAAGTCTTGTGGAGAGATGCGTGCATGCCTCATTCTGTGAGCGGCAGGTAATGGCAGCTTCGCCGCGAAGGCCTTCCGCTCCGGCGAGACGCGACCTGATCGCTACCAACTCAAAACGAAAAGGAGATTGTATGAAACTCGCAACGATCGTACTACTGGGAATTTTGGTCCTCGGGTCATTCGCCTCGATGCAGGCCTCCAACAAGGACGCCCCCCCCGCCGGCGCTGGGAACGTGGTCCTGGCCTATACGAACGGTGGGTCCTCGACGGATACTGTTTGCATTTGGTACCCCGTGCTCCTTGGAGATCTCCAACCGGAGTCCTTGTTCGCGTCCTTGCCCCAACCCTCGACCGCCGACAAGGGACATGCCTACCTCGTCTGGGTTTCGGATTATAGCGGCGTAGCGGTGCCCTCCAGTCCGGACTTTACCCTTTTCCTGATTCCCACCGGAACCGCCACTATCTATTTCACAGACAGGCCCGATTCGCGTGATTGGACGAACTTGGCCAAACGGAGCACCTGGGGAACACCCGTGGCCACGTTTGTCAGGAAAGCAGGACTCTTCCAGAGCCTCGATGGCGGAAACTCGGGCACTATGATTAGCTCGGCGGAGCTGGTGTCGAGCAACCCCTTTACATTGGAGGGAATAACGTTCGACTTCAAGAACCTGATCCCGCACGGAATGACCTGCTTCGAGACTGCGATTGGGTCCGAGGAGACCGGCACGTGCGTCGCGATCCGCGGCGGGCAGTAAGAGACGGGTCGCGATCGGTTCCCAGGCAACGGGCGGGTCCTCCATGCTGCCGGGCTTCGAACCCCGCCCCGCTTGTCTGGAACTCATTTCGGGAGCATGCTGTAATATGCAGCCCCACGAGGAGGAGTTCATGAGAGGCGCTGAGAGATTCCGCATCGGCGATTATGACTGCTGGACTCTGGCCGACGGAGAATTGACCTACCCCGGATGGACCACGCTGCCGCCCGAGGGCAAGCCGCCCGCGGAGATCACTGCCCCCTATATAGCGGTGCTTGTCGATACCGGATCGACGCGAATTCTGATCGACACGGGCGCGGGCGCACTCGGCCCCAACACGGGAAAGCTGCCGGAGAGTCTGGCTGCGACGGGCTTCTTACCGGAAGATATCCATGCGGTGGTCCTTTCCCACGCGCATCCGGACCATATCGCGGGAGTGCAGCTTTTCCCGAATGCGGCGGTGGTCATGATGCGGAAGGAGTACGAGTTCTGGATGTCCGCCGAGACTCAGGCCAAGCTGGAGGCCTGCGAGATCTACGGCCTCGGGCGGCTGGAGATTGCGATGGCGGCCGCCGTTCGGGATCACGTGGCGCCCGAGAGAGACCGCCTGCGCCTGCTCGACCGGCCGGCGGAAATCGCGGCGGGCGTACTGGTGTTTCCCGCGCCGGGCCACACA
>JBAWDI010000474.1:0-9037 GCA_049590695.1 Bryobacteraceae bacterium | reverse complement strand
GCTGCGGGCTGGCCCAAGCAGCCGGGCTCGGCGCCGGAGCGGGCGCCGGCGGCAAGGCCATGGGCGTGGTGGAAGCAATCAGCCGGTCGGCGGGCGTAATGTGCTGCGGGACCTGGTCCGCGGCCGGGGTTGCAATTCCAGCCTGATCCAGCATCTTGCGCTGCGCGGCCAACGCCGCCAGCAACTGTTCGATTTCCTTTTGCTGTTGATCAAGCTGGGCCTTTAGTTTCGCGATATCAGCCGGCGTGGCCGCGGCGGGGGCCGGGCTGGCGGAGGACGGTGCCGGATCCGCGGCCCAAACAGGGACAAGCAGAACCGCCGCCATCGACAAGCATATAACCGTCTTTGTACTGAATCTCATCGTTTGACTAACCTCCTTGGAATGAGAGTGGATGCACTTAGGTTATGGTTTACTTCTGACTCCCGCCGCTTGGCTCAAGTAGATTGCCCTACGGAGCGCACCGGGAGCGCAGCTTGCAAAACAACTCCTGAATTGGGAGCCAAGCGCCGAGAATACTAGAGGATTGTTATGTTTCGATGACTAGATGGTTAAGACTTTCCTTGCGGACGCGGACATTGGGGCAGCATGACTACGAAGGTCGAGCCTTTTCCGAGTTCGCTTTCCACCGCCACCGTCCCACCCATCTGTTCCACTGCATGTTTCACGATGGAAAGGCCCAGGCCGGTGCCGCCCACCTGACGGGAACGCGCCTTGTCCACGCGGTAAAACCGCTCGAAAATGCGGGACAGGTCCTCCGCCGGAATTCCGACCCCGGTATCTGAAACCCGGATCTCGATCCGGTTCCCCGGCCGGTCGTGCACCTGGACATGCACCTCGCCCTTCGGTTTATTGAACTTCACCGCGTTATCCAATAGGTTCATGAGCGCCTGTTCCAGTCGAATGCCGTGTCCCGGCAAGTACAAGTCCGGGACCGGGCCGGCGCGGAGCTCGACGTTCATCAAATGGGCCGCCGGTTCGATTGCCCGGATCGCGCCGCACAACACGTCGTTCAGCGAGATCGGGCCGGGTTGGGCGCCCGGCCGGCCGGACTCGAGTTCCGACAGGGTCAGTAAATCGGCGGCGATATTGTTCAGCCGCACGCCGTTAGCCTGTATGATCTCCACGAACTTTCGCCGGTTGTGTTTGTCCTCCAGGCCGCCTTCCAGCAGCGTTTCCGCATATCCTCGAATGGTCGAGAGCGGGGTGCGGATTTCATGCGACACATTGGCGATAAAATCCCGCTTGACGCGTTCGAGTTTTTCGGCCGGGGTGACATCGTTCAGGATGGCTATGGCGCCGCGCGAGGACGTGCTCGCCAGCGGAGCGGCATGGACATCGAAGGAGGATTGCATTCCGGCAGTAGACAACTGCAAGCGCTTGCGCTGCTCCACACCCGAATCCACCACCTGCTTCACGATCTGGAACAGGACCGGGTCGCGAACAATCTGAATCAGCGGGACTCCCTCGGCGGGGCCATGAACGCCCACAGCCTCAGTGAAAGCCCGATTACAGAATGTGACATTGAGACGCGCATCCACGGCCAGCACTCCATCGGTCATGCTGGCCAGAATGGCTTCGCGCCGGGTGAGTTCATTTCTCAGACGGTTGACCAGTTCTTCGATTTGGGGCGCCATACGGGAGAGAGCGCGCGCCAGATCGCCGAGTTCGTCGTTGCCGGCGGGCAACTGCGGGCGCGGAACGCTCAGGTCCAGCAGGCGATCCACGAAGCCGGTCAGGCGATTGATGCGCCCGGCCAGCGGTCGTGCCAGCAGCCACGAAACCAGGATCAGCAGAGCGCCCCACACCAGCGATGCGGCCCGGGCCAATCCGTTGGCCGTGGAAAGGTGGATGAGAAGAACGGGAGCGAGCGCCACAGCGACGGCAATCAGAAGGGCTTTCCGCGTCAGCACCGTATCTCGATCTCACTTACTTCCAGAGATTACGAAATGAATGTTTCAATACGATTACAGCCGTTACTCTACCGCGCGCCGCAGCCGCGCGATCCCCTCGCGGAACACCTCGGGCATGGTGAGCAGGCTCACAATCAGGAACGCTTCCGATTCGAAATCGTAGAAGAAGCCCGGCTGCGTCAGAACGCTCTCTTGAGTGAGCAGTTGAATCGCCCAATCCTCTTCGCCGCGGATTCGCGGCATGCGCACCGTGATGTACCAGCCGCCTTCCACCGCCAGAATGCTGGCCGCCGATCCGGCCAGCGTCTCGCGCGCCACTGCCAGGTTGCCAACCGTCCGCTCGTGGATCTGGCGTTGCACCAACACGCCAGAGGCCAGCAGCTTCGCCGCCGCGCAAGCCACCGGCGTGCTCACGGAAAGGTACGTGTCGGCGATCCATTCCAGCTTTTCCATGGCTTCAGCGCGTAGCTTCGCCGGACCGCTCGCCACCATCCAGCCCAGCTTCATCTGCGGCAGCCCGGCGACCTTGGAAAGCCCGCTCATGGAGAATGCCAGGCATTCCTCGACGCCCACCAGCGTGGCGACGCGCTCCGCGTCCGGAGCTTCCCCCAAGGCGTAATCGGAGAAGACCTCGTCGGAAATCAGCGCGACGCGCCGCTGGGCGCACAACCGCGAAAGCGTTTCAAGCTCCGCCCGTTTCACGTACGAGCCGGTGGGGTTGTTGGGATTGACCAGCACCACCGCGCGCGTGCGTTCCGTAACGGCTGCGGCGAGCGAGTCCAGATCGATGGACCAGCCGCCATGGTAGACCAGCGGGTATGGGCGCACCTCGACGGATTCCAGGTTCGCCAGAAACTCGAATAGCGGATACGAAGGCCGCGGAACCAACACGTGGTCGCCGGCGTCGCATAGCAGTTTGAAAAGCCAGGCATAAGCTTCGCTGGTGCTAGCCGTGAGCAGGATGCGCCCCGTTTCCACGCGCTCGCCGCGCGCCGCGTAGTAAAACGCCACCGCTTCGCGCGCCTCGGCCGCGCCGGCGGGCGAAGGCTCGTAGACCAGCATGCGCGGGTCTTCGAAAGCGCGCACGATTTCCGGCGGGTACTCGAAGCCGGCGCGCGTGGGGTTGGATTCGGTGAGGTCCAGGATGCGCGCCCCGCCGCAGCGCATGGCCTCCAGCGCCTGGGTGAGGCGGTTGGTCCGGAAATCCCAATGGAAGCGGGCGGAAAACATGATCTCAGCGTGCCGGGCGGCCGATCGCCACCACGGCGTCCCGCGGCAGGGAACTGTAGCCTTTCACGCCGTGGTTCCATTGTAGATCAGCCTGAGCTGTGCGCATCGTGGTGAAATCGATTCTATGTGGAAACCCGCAATCTTTCTTTCCATCGCGCCCCTGTTGTGCGGTGCTGCCGAGGTTCAGCGGCCCAAGATCCTGGGAGTCGCGCACATGGCCATCTACGTCAAAGATCAGTTTTCGAATTGAGGAGTTCTGCCATGTCCACGAAGACGCTACTAGCAGGCGCACCGATGGCCGCGAAATAGCGCACTACCTCCGCCATGGAGTACATTCAGTAGTGGAACCAAAATGAAATCCCCGGACGCCACGAGCCAACTCCACCGCCGCGCGTTCCTCGCTCAATCCGCCACCACTGCTGCGTCGCTGCTGTTTGCCCACGAACTGTTCGGCGCGCCGGATGCGAACTCCACCAAGCCGAATCCGGCCCTCGAAAAACTCGCCGGGATCGCCCTCGCCGAAGCCAAAAAGCAAGGCGCAACGTACTGTGACATTCGCATCAACCGCTACCGCAACCAGTTCACCGGCTATCGCCTGTCGCCGGAGCGCGGTGGCTCCAAGACCGACGAAGTACCTTACGTCAACGATGGCAGCAGTTTCGGCTTCGGTGTCCGCGTGATCGCCAAGGGCCAGTGGGGATTCGCCGCGTCCCCCAACGTCACCGCCGCCGAAATCGCCCGCATCACCCGCGAGGCTGTGACAGTGGCCAAAGCCAACTCCATCCTGCAGGCCCAGCCGGTCCAACTCGCCCCCACCAAAGCTTATGTAGACCGCTGGTCCTCCCCGTTTGAAAAGGATCCCTTCGGGGTCCCCGTCGACGAAAAGCTCGAACTGCTGCACACCGCCGCGCGCACGGTCAAGAACAATCCGAAGGTATTCAGCGCGTTAGCTGAACTCTTCTTCCACTGCGAGGACAAATACTTTGCCTCGACGGAAGGATCTTCCATCCAGCAGTTGATCATCCAGTCAAACCCGTTTCTGAATGCCAACGCCGTCGACTCCAAGAATGGCATCTCGCGCGATCGCTCTTACCAGGTAGCGCCGCAGTCGCGCGGTTGGGAGTACGTGTTGATGAGCAACCTCGGGGAAAACGCCCGCCGCATCGCCGATGAGGTGGTGGAGCATCTCGCGGCCCCGCCCGTCACGCCGGGCAAGTTGGACCTCGTGCTCCTTCCCAGCCACCTCTGCCTCACCATCCATGAATCCATCGGCCACTCCACCGAGCTCGACCGCGCGCTGGGCTACGAGGCCAATTACGCGGGCACCAGTTTTCTCACCACCGAGAAGATGGGCACGTTCCGCGTCGGCAGCGAGGTAGTCGCCATCTTCGGCGACCGCATCACCGAGTTTGGCCTGTCCACCGTTAAGTACGACGACGACGGCGTGAAAACCGTCCGTTTCCCGATCATCGAAAAAGGAATCTTCAAGCACTACCAGACCATCCGCGATCAAGCTCACCTGATCGGCGAAACCGAATCGCGCGGATGCTGTTATGCCGATTCCTGGGGCAGCGTCCCGTTCCAGCGCATGCCGAACGTCTGGCTCGCGCCTTCCGAAGCCGATACCACCCTCGACGATCTGATCTCGGGCGTCGATGACGGCGTTTTGATCGAAGGCACCGGCAGCTACTCCATCGATCAGCAGCGGTACAACTTCCAGTTTGGCGGCGACGCGTTTTGGGAAATCAAAAGCGGCCAGAAGCGCGGCATGATCTCGCGCGTCGCCTACCAATCGCGCACGCCTGATTTCTGGCAGTCCTGCGACGCCATCTGCGGGCGCGCCTACTGGCAGCAGTACGGCCTGTTCAACGACGGCAAAGGTGAACCTACCCAGATCAACGCCATGAGCCACGGATGCGCGCCGGCCCGCTTCCGCCGGATCAACGTGCTGGCTACGGACTGAAGGAGCGCCGATTATGCTGACCAGGCAGGACGCCAAAAATCTCGCCGATAAGATTCTGGGTTATGCCAAACTGCCTGGCTGTACCGTGAACATCTACACGTCGGAAAATGTCTTCATCCGGTTTGCCAACAACGGCATCACCACTTCTGGCTACACCCTGGATCAATCGGTGGGGATCGAGTCCACTACCGAAGACAAGCGTTCGGGAAGCGCCAATGTCAGTGAATGGAGCGATGAGGCCCTGCGTAATGGCGTGGCATTGGCCGAGCGCCTGGCCCGCGTTTCGCAACCCGATCCCGAATACATGCCGCCCCTCGGTCCTCAAAAGTATCCGCAGCTCGCCAATTTCGATACCGCCACGGACAGAGCTCGCGGCGATGCTCTGATCGGCCACGTCAAGGCCGTCATCGATGCCGCACGCGGCAGCCGGCTCACCGCGGCGGGATTCGTGCAGCGTTCCGCCCATTGGATCGCCGTGGCCAACAGAGCCGGGCTCTTCGGTTACCATACTTACACCGACTCCACCCTCACCACCACCATGCGCAACGCCACCGGCACGAGTTCCGGATGGGCCACGCAAGTCTCCACGTCCATCAAGGATCTGAACGGCGTGGACGCCGCGCGCGTTGCCGTTGAAAAATGCGTCCGGGGCGATGGCAAGAAGCGCCTGGACCCGGGCAAGTACACCGTCATTCTGGAGCCGTCCGCGGTCAGCGACCTCATCGGCTACCTCGGCTTCGGCTTCGGCGCCCGCAATGCCGAGCAGGGTCAATCGTTTCTCAGCAAAAAGGCCGATCGGCCCGGTCAGACGCTGCTGGGCGAGAAGCTGTTTCCGGATTACATCACGCTGCGCACCGATCCGTTCAATCCCAAGTTGTCCTCCTCGCCCTGGAGCGGATCGCTGCTCCCCAACGAGAAGATAACCTGGATCGAAAACGGAGTGGTGAAGAACCTCTTCTACGATCGCTTCTGGGCTCAGAAGGCCGGCAAGAAGCCGACTCCGTATCCCAACAACCTCGTCCTGGACGGCCAGGATCACTCGCTCGACGACCTGATCAAGGCAGCCGATAAAGCCTTGCTCGTGACGCGGCTCTGGTACATGCGGGTGCTGCAACCGCAAACGCTCCAGGTCACCGGGCTGACGCGCGACGGCGTGTTCCTGGTGGAGAACGGCAAGGTCGCCGCACCGGTAATGAATTTCCGCTGGAATCAAAGCCCGGTGAGCGTGATACAAAACACGAAGATGCTGTCCACGCCGGTGCGCACCCAAGGTGCGGAAGCCGGCTCCTCTCTCGCCCCGGCCATTCTCGCCACGGATTTCAACTTTGCCAGCATCTCCGACGCCGTGTAGGGTGGGCTTCGGCCTCGCTGCGTCCGGCTTGGCCCGCGACGGGCTAATTGTCGCGACTCCCCGCAAGAGAGTGCTAGAACTACCCTTCCATCGTTGTCGAGCGGAAACTCGGCCTAAGATAAAGGCTTGGCTCCCTCTATCCCGCTCATCGATTTTCAGAACGTCACCGTGCGGCGCGACCGCCGTGTGGCGCTCGATGGCGTCACGCTCTCCATCGCGCAGGGCGAGCACGCCGCCATTCTCGGGCCCAACGGCTCGGGAAAATCCACGCTCATCAAAGTCATCTCTCGCGACCTGTATCCCGCGATCAAGGCCGAGCCCTGGTCGCTGCGTATTCTCGGCCGCGACCGCTGGCATCTCTTCGATCTCCGCAACCATCTCGGCATCGTCTCCAACGACTGGATGCAGATGTGCACGCGCGACTACTCCGGGTACGAGATTGTGCTCTCCGGTTTCTTCGGCAGCGTGGGGATCTGGCCCAACCACCAGGTGGCGCCCGAAATGGAGCGGAAGGCGCGGGAGGTGATGGAACTGCTCGAAATCTCGCATCTGGCGGAACGGGCCACCAACGAGGTGTCGTCCGGAGAGGCGCGCCGCATCCTGATCGCCCGCGCCCTGGTGCACGATCCCCAGGCGCTGGTGTTGGACGAGCCTACCTCCAGCCTGGACCTGCACGCCACCCACGAGCTGCGCGAAATTTTGCGCAAGCTGGCGCGCAACGGCATCAGCATCATTATGGTGACGCACCACCTGCCGGACATCATCCCGGAGATACGGCGCGTGGTGCTGATCCGCGACGGCCGCGTCTATCGCGACGGCCCCAAGCGCCAGGTGCTCGAAGCCCGGACGCTCACCGCTCTGTTCGGCATTCCGGTCGAAGTCCTCGATCGCGGCGGGTATTACCACGTGCTGTAGCGCAGGCCTCCGGCCGGCTATGCCCCCATTCCTGGGGGCATTCGCGGAATGCCGCCACGACTGGCGGCATGGCCGGTCGGAGGCCTACTCCACGTAGGCGCTCGACCAGCGGTAATCCTCCGGACGGGTCACCAAACCGGCCTGAAGCGGATTATTCTCAATGTACCGGCGCACTTTGTCGAACTCTTTCTCGTCCCTTACCCAATGATCGTAGGATTCGCTCTGCCAGAACGGTTCCCCAGTCCGGCCGAGAATCTTATTCGCTTCTCGCGCCGTGAAGCCCTTCACGGATTGAAGCAGCTTGCTGGCGGTCACGATGGGAGTCAACAGCGTGTGCACGTGGTTGGCCATGACCACGTAGGCGTGCAGGTCATAGTAGTGGAGTTGGTCTGCGCCATACCTCAAGGCGTCCACCACCAGGCGCGCGATTTCTTCCCGTTTGAGCCATGCCGGACCGAAGCTGGCCCGATCCAGGTAGCGGTCCATCCACACGAAGGCTCGGCCGGCGCTCAGCGCGCCCGGCGGAGGGAAGCGGTTGTGCGGCAGGCTGCCGTATAGGTGCCAGGTTAAGAACAAGGGCTTGCCCTCGGGTTGCCAGTGAGGAAGGTGGCGGCTGTAGAAGGTCATACGATAAGCAGTGGCGCCAGGGCTAGAAGATTCTCGACAGAACCGGTGTTAAACTGATTCTTTCAAAGGCGGACCTATTTGTTCCGGTTTGTGTTTCCGGCCCTCCTGACCATGGCCCTGACGGCGACCGCGGCCATGGCGCAAGAAGGCCAACTCGACGCCAGCCCCGGGCTCTTCACCGTGATGGCCGCGATCAATGCCGCCGGCTATGCGGCCGATCTGTCGTCGCCCAATAATCACCCGCTGCGGGACGCCATCCGCGCGGAACTGGCCAAACGGAACATCCCTTCGCTTCCCGCCATCAAGGCTTTTTTCGACAAGCACCGCAAGAATAACGACACCGACGAGCTGAGCCAGTACATCTCCTTCGCGCTCACCGCGGGCGGGCCGCCGGATTTCGCCATCGGGCTGCGCGACGTCGATATTCCGCCGGACGTGGCGCCCTTGAAGGCGCTTTCGCCGTTGTTGGCGGCCTTCTACAAGGAAGCCAATATCGAAGACCTGTGGAAGCGGTCGCAACGCGCCATCGACCAATACATCGAGCGGTATCACGGGCCCGTTTCCGACGCCGTGCTCCAGGTGAACGCCTACCTGCGGCAGCAAACCTCCGGAGCCAGAGGCCGCCGTTTTCAGATTTATATCGAGCTGCAGGCGGCGCCCAACCAGATCCAGACGCGCAGTTACGGCTTTGTGTACACCATCGTGATCACGCCCTCCCCGGAGCTGCGTACTTTCGATGTGCGCCACGCGTATCTGCACTACCTGCTCGATCCGCTGTCGACTAAGTACCAGGAGATCCTGGAACGCAAGCAGGGGCTTTCGGACCACGCCCAGCGCGCGCACGCGCTGGCCGATGAGTTCAAGGACGATTTCCTGCTGCTGGTCACGGAATCGCTGATCAAGGCAGTGGAGGCGCGGCTGGACCATAAGCCCGAACGCATACAGGAGGCCCTGCGCGAGGGTTACATTCTGACGCCTTATTTCGCCGAACATTTACCGGCCTATGAGAAGCAGGAACAGTCCATGGCGTACTACTATTC
>JBAWDI010000473.1:0-2970 GCA_049590695.1 Bryobacteraceae bacterium | reverse complement strand
CTTTCGAGTAATAGCCGAACCCGCCATGGTCCTCGCCGAAGTAGCGAAAGCTGAAGCTGTTCAGGTGGCTCTTGTGGGTGGGGTCGCAGAACGAGCTGAAATCGGTGTAGTGCGGGGTTTCGATGCGGACCGTGCCGCCGGCCCGCACGAGGCGGTGAAACTCCTCCATGGTGCGCATCACGTCGTTGACGTGCTCGATGACATGGATGGCCGTCAGCCGGTCGAACGAGTTGTCGGCGAACGGGTAGGGAAAACGGTCCAGGTCCGCCAGGACGTCGGCGCGGCTGGCGGGATTCCGGTCGATTCCGATGGCGCCGGGCTGCTTGTGAATCCCGCAACCGACATCGAGGATCTTCATGTGAGGCACTCTTCCAAGCTAGTTTTCCGATGGCCGTTTTGCTCCCAGGATTTCGACAACCTGCCCAGGGCCACGCTTCGGTTTCAAACGCAATCCCAGTTCCGATTGTATGGCCGTGAAGATCGATACTGACCCGTGGTCAAGATCGGTCGGATCGCCTGACTCGCCTGGAAGGGCGTTACCCATCCCAGACTCAGGCGACCACTCCAGGTGCACCTCATACTCCCCGTTCAAGCCCGTCTGATTGACGACAGGACGTTCCAGCACCATTGACAGAGTTCTGGCAAGCAGGTCCATGCTGACGCTCGTTCCACTCACAAACCCTGCTCCGAATCCCATGGTGCCTGATTGCTCGGCAGGTGCTTTTAGCTTGGGGCCGGACTTTGACTGAACGAGTGCATACACCGGCATGTCTTTCATTCGCAGTTGCGTACTGAGTTGGAAACGG
This sequence comes from Bryobacteraceae bacterium, assembly GCA_049590695.1. Lineage (GTDB taxonomy): Bacteria > Acidobacteriota > Terriglobia > Bryobacterales > Bryobacteraceae > Fen-178. Next base: position 2,164 of record JBAWDI010000473.1, on the reverse strand, counting down.
TCTGCAAGAAGAGCCTTCATGACCTGGAGGAGCTGCGCTCGATTGAATCGACCCTTGAAACCTTCGGCTTTGGCTTCGATGCTCCATCGGTCCCTGTTCATCCATTTCGGGCCGCCGGAGATCTGGTACTCCTGAACGCCGTAGGCCAACGTGATAAGCTGCTTCAGTGTCGCGCCCTTTGCCGAAAACCGCCCACCGGGTTCGGGGCCCCATTTCGTCTCCTGGTCCGATGCGGGGGTCGGTTTGATGGAGGCAACTTCAAAGGTGAGTGACTGATCGGCTTGAGCCCAGGCGAAAGCGAACAGGCTGAATACGGTCAGAAGTTGCAAGCGGCGCCTCTCACTCCCCGAACACCCGCGCGAAAATCTTGTCCACGTTACGCAGTTGTCGGTCCAGCGAAAATGCCTCGGCGATCTGCTCCGGCTTCAGCACCGCGCGGATTTCCGGGTCGGCCTCGATGGCGGCGCGGAAATCGGACTCTTCCTCCCAGGCGCGCATGGCGTGGGCTTGCACAACGCTGTAGGCCTGCTCGCGCAGCATCCCCGCGGCCGCCAGATCGAGCAGCAACTGGCCGGAAAAAACCAGGCCGCGCGTGAGATCCAGGTTGCGCCGCATGCGCTCGGGATAGACCAGCAACTTGTCCACAAGCTGCGTGGTCTTGTCGAGCAGGTAATCCGCCAGCGTGGTGGAATCCGGCAGAATCACCCGCTCCACCGAGGAGTGCGAGATGTCGCGCTCGTGCCATAGCGCGATATCCTCGAAGGCCGCCTGCGCGTTGGCCCGCACCACCCGCGCCAGGCCGCAGATCTGCTCGCACGTGACCGGGTTGCGCTTGTGCGGCATGGCCGAGCTGCCCTTCTGCCCGCGCGCGAAGTACTCCTGGGCCTCGCGCACTTCGGTCCGTTGCAGGTGCCGCACTTCGAGCGCGATCTTCTCGCACAGCGCGGTGACGAGAGCCAACGTGGCCACGAAGTTGGCGTGACGGTCGCGCTGGATCACCTGCGAGGCCGCCGCCGCCGGCCGCACGTTCAGCCGCGCGCAGATCAGTTCTTCCACTTCCGGGCCGATGTGCGCGAACGTCCCCACGGCGCCCGAAATCTTCCCCACGCGCAGGTCCTCGGCCGCGGCCTTGAGACGCCGGAGATTGCGTCCCGCCTCCTCGTACCAGATGGCCAGCTTGAGCCCGAAGGTAATCGGCTCCGCATGTACGCCGTGCGTGCGCCCGATCTGCGCCGTGTGCTGGAATTCCAGCGCGCGGCGCTTGAGCACGGCGCGCAGGCTCTCCAGGCCGCCCAGCAGAATGCCCGACGCCTGCCCGAGCACCAGCGCCTGCGCCGTATCCACCACGTCGTTCGACGTCAGCCCGTAATGCAGCCAGCGCGAGGCATCGCCATGCCCGGCCTGGGCCATGGTTTCCGCCACGGCGGTGGTAAAGGCGATCACGTCGTGCTTCACTTCCTTCTCGATTTCGAGGACCCGCCCGGCGTCGAACCCCGCGTGGGCGCGCAGCAGCCGCGCGGCGTCCGCCGGCACGACGCCCAACTCGGCCAGCGCCTCAGAGGCCGCCAGCTCCACTTCCAGCCATTGTTGAAACTTGTTCTGGTCGTTCCAGATCCGGCCCATTTCAGGCCGCGTATATCGGGGAATCATGGTGAACTCAATAGTGAAACACTTCCGTCGGGCGGCGCTGCTCGGCGATCGACAGCCGCGTCGTCAGCCCACGCTGTTCCAGCGCCTGGGTGGCGATCATGCGCACGATCGCCGGATGGTTGTTCTGCTCGCTCAGGTGCCCCAGCACCAGGTTGGAGGTCGAGGAGTCCAGATCCTCGATGAGATAGTCCGACATCCCCAGGTTCGAGAGGTGCCCCACCCGGCTCATGACGCGCTGCTTCACGCTCCAGGGATAGGGGCCGACCTTCAGCATGTCGAGATCGTGATTCGATTCGAGCAGCAGCAGGTCCGTGCGCCGCAGGTGAAACTTGACGGATTCGGGAATGTAGCCGAGGTCCGTGACCACCCCGATGCGCACGCCTTGCGCGGCGAAACAGAAGCCCACCGGGTCGATGGCGTCGTGCGGGATGCCGAAGCTCTGGACTTCGATATCGCCGATCTGGAAACTCGCGCCTGCCTGAAACGGTTCGAGGCGCGGCGGCTCGGTCTCGCC
>JBAWDI010000472.1:0-6068 GCA_049590695.1 Bryobacteraceae bacterium | reverse complement strand
GGTTACATCCATGATGAAGTAATACAGCGATCCCAACAAGGCCAGCAAACAGAGGCCGAAGCACGGCACCGAGACGTAGTCGGCACTCACTCCCACAACCTGCCCGGCGAACAGCGAAAGAACCGTGACGGCGACAAACAGAATGCTGGTGGAACTGAGAATAATGGCAAGCCGGAGGATGCGGGCGCGCCGGTAGATAATGCGGATCTGCTCCACCAGCAGCTTGCGCCGCGCGTCGTCCTGGGTGGCGTCGAGGTCTTTGATGAAGTCCCGCGCGCGTTCGATAACCCGGCCGTAGCGGTTGGTCATGCTGAGGAGCAGCAAACCCACGCCGGAGATCACAATCACCGGCGCAATGGACGCCGATAGGATGCGGATCAATTGGGCAACAGATGTTCCCATCTAACAGCCAGCCTAGCAGATTGCTATACTCTGGAGTTCGACAAGCTATGCGACAAATTGTATTGGAAGCGCCACGAGAATTCGTGGGACACGTTGTGCCGCCTGTGCTCAGGCAGCCCGGCGAGGCGCTGGTGAGGGTTCACCGCGTCGCCATATGCGGCAGCGATTGGCACGCCTTTGAAGGGGCGCAAGCCAATTACACTTTTCCGCGCATCATCGGTCATGAATTGGGCTGCGAGGTGCTGGAGGTTCCGGAGAACAATCGCGGCATACGGCCGGGAGACCGGTGCGCCGTGGAGCCTCACCTCACCTGCGGCGTTTGCCGGCCTTGCCGCCTGAACCGCCCCAACTGCTGCGAGAGCATGAAGGTGTTGGGCGTGCACGTGGACGGCGGGATGCGCGGCCTCATGAATGTGCCCGTCGAGCGCTTGTACAAGTCGGAAAGGCTCTCGTACGATCAACTGGCGCTGGTGGAATTCCTCACCATTGGCGCCCATGCGGTGGCCCGCAGCAGGCTGGCGGCCGGCGAAGACGTGCTCATTGTGGGCGCGGGGCCGATCGGCCTGTCGGTGCTCCAGTTTGCGCTGACGGCGGGCGCCTCGGCGCGGATCATCGAGAAGGTCGAGTTCCGCCGCCAATTCGCCGAACGTTTCGGCGTGGACGTGCTCGCGGAGTACGACGGCCGCCCCGCTTCGGTGGTCTTCGACTGCACCGGCGACGAGGAGGCGATTAGAGCCAGCTTCGACCGCGTGGGCCCGGCCGGCAGGCTGGTGCTGGTCGGCCAGTTCCTGGGCTTCATCCCGTTCGACCACACGCCCTTCATCCGGAAGGAACTGGACATCATGGCGAGTCGCAACAGCCACCACCAGTTTCCACGCGTGATCGGGATGATGGAGCGCGGCGAAATCAACCTGGACCCCTGGATCACCTGCCGCACGCCGCTGGCCGAAGTGCCCAAGGTGTTCCCCGAGCTGGCCAGCCACAAGAACTACATCAAGGCTGTCTTCGAGGTTCTGGACTCGGACGTCTGAGGAGGAGCATCCGCCTCACGGACTGGCTCGAATCCAGAGCGAGCGCCACCCGCGCTATGGCCTCGGCTTCCGGCGCGCTCCACGACGAGATGGCCCGCTTGAGTTCGGGGATCAGGGGCGCGCTGACGCTGAACTCTTCGAGGCCGAGGCCCAGCAAGAGCGGAGTCGCCAGGGGATCGGCGGCCAGCTCGCCGCAGAGGGCGACATTGATTCCCGCGCCGCGGCCGGCTTCGATGGTCTGCCGGATCATTCGCAATACGGCGGGCTGAAAGGGATCGGCGATGGGCGCCACGCGGGAGTTCGTCCGGTCGGCAGCCATCACGTACTGGATGAGATCGTTGCTGCCGATGCTGAAGAAGCTGGCCTCGCGCGCCAACTGATCGGCGACGGCCACCGCCGCGGGCACTTCGATCATGACACCCGTACGGATGTTCTTCCGAAAAGGCAACCCTTCCCGTTCCAGCTCGGCCTCGGCTTCACCAACCATGGCTTTCGTCTCACGCAACTCGTCCAGTGTGGCGATCATGGGCAACAGCAACTCGACTGGCTGCGCTGCGCCTGCCCGGAGAATGGCACGGAGCTGCGTGCGGAACAGGTCGCGCCGGCTCAACATCACGCGGATGCCGCGCCAGCCGAGGAATGGGTTGGCTTCCTCGCCGATCTCCACGTAGGGCAGGCGCTTGTCGCCGCCGATATCGAGTGCACGAACGGTCAGCGGACGCCCGTCCAGCGACTCGGCGATGGCGCTATAGGCGGCCAGTTGTTCCTCTTCGCCGGGCGCGGCCGCGCGGCCGAGGAACAGAAACTCCGTGCGCAGTACACCTACACCCTCGGCGCCACAGGCCACGGCTTCCGCGGCTTCGGGGATACCGCTGATGTTGGCGAACACCCGTATGCGGCGGCCGTCGCGCGTAGCCGCGGGTCGGTGCCGCTCCAACTCCGCGGCGCGGCGCGCAGCCAGCCACTCCCGGCGGCGGGCTTCGAGCGCCGCAACCCGATCGGCATCGGGCGAAATCCAAACCGTGCCCTGCTCTCCATCCACAGCCACAATGGTTCCATCGGCCAATGCCGACATGCCCGGACCGAGTCCCGCGACGACCGGAATCCCCATGGCCCGCGCCAGAATGACGCTGTGTGCGCTGGCGCTCGCCGCCTCCAGGCACAAGCCCAGAACCATGGCGGGGTCGAAGTCCTTCACCTCGGAAGGCGTCAGATCGTGGGCCGAGAGGATCGCTGGTTCCGTAGCGCTGTGCCCAGAGGGCGCCCCCTTGCCACCGGTGCCCGTGAGCCTTCGCAACACGCGCGCCGCCACATCCGCCACGTCAGCCGCGCGGGCGCGCAGATAGGGGTCGTCGAGGGCGGCAAGCCGGTCGGCGAGCCTGGTGGTTTCCGCCTGCCAGGCGGACTCGGCGCTGACTTGACCTTGCATCACCATGCGCGAGACTGCGCCGAGCAACTCCGGGTCCTCCAGGAAGAGCGACTGCGCATCGAAGATGCCCGCCTCATCCGCGCCGATGTGAGCCTTGGACCATTCGTATAGCGCCCTGGTCTCCTCCTGAGCGCCGTCGATGGCGGCGATGAGGCGCCGTCGCTCGGCCTCGGGATTTTCGATGGCCCGAGGAGCGATTGGCACGGCGGCGGGACGCAGTTTGACCAGCGGACCGATGGCGATGCCCGCGGACGCCGCGATGCCACCGGCCTGGGCCACCGGTTTCGCAGGCGCCAAATCGCCACATCCGGATTGGATGAAATCCACCAGCGCGGCGAGCGCCTCGCGCGCTTCTGCGCCTTGCGCGCGGACCCGCAACTGGCGGCCTTGGCGGGCGCCGAGGCCCAGGACGGCGTTGATGCTACTGGCCTCGACGTTGTCGAGCGTCACCCGCGCTCGATAACGGCGGGCCAGGCGAACAACCTGCGCCGCGGGGCGCGCGTGGAGGCCGAGGGGGTTGGTGAGTTGAACCAGCGCTTCTTCCGAGGCCCCGGTGTCTTCAGCGGGTGGCTGCGGTGGGCGCTGCCCCACTTTGCCGGCCAGGGCGTTTTGCGCTTCAAGAGCGATTTCCGCCAGACCGGCGCCGGCCGCAGCCAGGCTGGCTGCCGCCACGGCTCCCTCCACCAACGGCGCCGCGCACAACTCGACGCGTGCACTTCGCTCTCCGCCTAACATCTCGAGCGCTACACCAGCACTCAGCAGGGCGCTCCCCAGGTCCATGAAAACCAGCACTCCCTCCTCGCTGTAAACCGACTCGATGGCCTGGAGCACCTGGAACGCATCGGTGCCAATGGGGTTTTCGGGATCTGTCGTGCCCCCGGCGGCGGCTATCCGGACCCTTCCCTGCCCTACCTGCCGCGCCAGATCGCACACACCTTCAGCCAGCTTGGCGCTGTGGGAAACAACAACTATCCCGATCATGAGCGCCAGGTGTCCGCGGCCGCCTTCAGCAGCAGGTAGGAAGAAGTCGCTCCCGGATCCTGGTGGCCGATGCTGCGCGCGCCCAGGTAGCTGGCCCGACCCTTGCGCGCCTGCATGGGAACTGTGGCCAGCATCCCGGCCTGGGCCGCTGCCGCACCTGTGTCGAGGATCTCCGCCAGCCCGCACCCGTCTTCGAGGCGCTTACGCATCGCGTCCAATGCCGGAAGCAGGGCGTCCAGCATGGTTTTGTCGCCTGCTACCGCTTTACCCCGTTGCGCGACACCCTCGATGCCCGCATGGAACAGCGCAACCATATCGGCAGCTTCGATTTCGGTTTTCCCGGCGCAAGCAACGGCGGCCCGAAGAAAAAACGTGCCGTACAGCGGCCCGGCGGCGCCGCCTACATGGCTGATGAGCACGGTCGCCACGCTCTGGAAAACAGAACGGATATCGGACGGAGGATGCGCCGCCAGCTCGGCCCTCACCGCCGTGAAGCCGCGGTCCATGTTGATGCCATGGTCGGCATCGCCGATGGCCGAGTCCAATTCCGTGAGCCATTGCCGGTTCTCGGCGTAGACCTGTTGCAGAACTTCCAGCCACTTCAGCACTTCTTGCTTGCCCACGGCCATTCGCTCAGATCCCCCATCGCAAGCCCGGAGTGAGCACCGGATCGTCCCATAGCGCCCGCATCTCGTCATCGGATTTGAGCAGCGTGATGGAGCAGCCGGCCATCTCGAGGCTGGTGATGTAGTTCCCCACCAGGCGGCGCGCGACGCGGATTCCCATCCCTTGCAAGATCCGCTCCAACTCCCCATAGACGAGATACAGTTCCATCAGCGGGGTTCCGCCCATGCCGTTGACCATGGCGATGACTTCGTCGCCGCCGCGGAATGGCAGGTCCGCCAGGACGGTCGCCGCCATGCGCGCGGTCAGTTCCGCGGCCGGCAGCAGAGGCATGCGCTCGCGGCCCGGTTCACCATGGATGCCGATCCCCATCTCCATCTCGTCTTCGCTCAACTCGAAAGTAGGTTTGCCGGCCGCGGGAACGGTGCAGGAAGTCAGGGCCATCCCCATGGAGCGCCCGTTCCCATTGACCTTGCGGCCAAGCGCTTCCACGCGCGCCAGATCGTAGCCGCGTTGGGCCGCCGCTCCGCACAGCTTTTCCGCGAAGACGGTGAGCCCGACGCCACGGCGGCCCGCGGTGTAGAGGCTGTCTTCCACGGCAACGTCGTCGTTGATGACCACCGCCCGCACTTCCACGCCCTGAGCCTGGCAGAGTTCGGCGGCCATTTCGAAATTCATGATGTCGCCGGTGTAGTTCTTGACGATGTGGAGAACGCCCGCTCCGCCGTCGACGGCGCGCGTGGCGGCTTCGATTTGATCAGGAGCCGGAGACGTGAACACGGCCCCGGGACAAGCGGCGTCGAGCATGCCTCTGCCCACGTACCCCACATGCATGGGTTCGTGCCCGCTGCCTCCACCCGACACGATGCCGGTCTTGCCGGGAACGGGCGCGTCCACCCGGACCACGTAAACCGGATCGAAGCAGACTCTCAGAATATCGGCGTGCGCGAGAGCCAGCCCAGCCAGGAACTCAGCGGGCACATTTTGGGGATCGTTGATCAGCTTCTTCATGCGTCAGAATTTCTCCCAGTGCAGCACGTCGGAAAGCGGCCGCTTATCCGCGTGGGTTTCCTCGGCAGTGGGACCGATGGCGAGCAGGCTGATCACCTTGTAGCCCTGCGGCGCGCCGAGCATCCTGGCCACTTTCTCCGCGTAAGGCTTCTTGTCGCCGGCCACCCAGCAACTGCCGAGGCCATGCGCCCGCGCCGCCACGAGTATGTTCTGGCTGGCGTTGCAGCCGTCCTCCAGGTAGTACTTCGTGTCCTTGCACATCACCACTACGCAAACCGCGGCCTGCGCGATGAAGCGGCCAAACTCCGCCACCCCGGCGATGGCGCGCAGCATCGCCGGCTCCGTAACCGCCACGAATTCCCAGGGTTGGATATTGATCGCCGTGGCGGCCAGGCGGCCGCAGTCGATGATGTCTTCGATCACCTCGCGCGATACGGGTTCGCCCGTGTAGGCGCGAACGGATCGCCGTGTCTTCAGAGCCTCAATGCAGTCCATATCGGAAGACCAGCCTAACACACGGCTGATGCGAGGCTGGGCCGCCGCTATTCGCCTCAGCGCATCGCCAGAACGATCTCTGTCCGGGTGCGTCC
>JBAWDI010000471.1:0-2440 GCA_049590695.1 Bryobacteraceae bacterium | reverse complement strand
CCGCCTCATCGCCGCCTGCGGGCGGCCCGTGCGGCGGTTGCTCGACCTGGGCTGCGGGGATGGCGTCCTGGCTTGGGCAATCGTGGAGCGCGTGCCGGGGGCCGAAGTGGTGCTGGCGGACTTCTCGGAGCCAATGCTGGAGGCCGCCCGGAAGCTATTCTCCGTCGCCGAGTGGTCGCCTTACGACGCCATCGTCTCGGGCGACTCCATCCACCATCAGCCGGATGACCGGAAGCGCGCGGTCTTCGGCGGCCGCCGGCCGTAACTTGGCATATACGGCGAAATGTGTTTCGATGAAATCAGGAGGGATGCGGCATGGCAACCGATGGAAAGCCCGACCGGGGAATAGTTGAGATGAGCGCGGAAGAGTGCAAGGGGTGCGGCCTTTGCATCGAGGCTTGCCCGCCGAAGGTCCTTCGCTTAGCCGACCATCTGAACCATTACGGCTACCATCCGGCCGAATACCTGGGGGCGGGCTGCACGGGGTGCGGCATCTGTTTCTTCGTCTGCCCCGAGCCGGGCGGAATCACGGTCCTGAGGCTGGTGCTGCAACCGAAGGCTGCGTGAGGCCGCGGGGAGAGAAGCGATGCCGAAACAACTGATTAAGGGAAATGAAGCCATTGTGAAGGCCGCGGTGCTGGCGGGCTGCCGGGCGTATTACGGGTACCCCATCACGCCGGCGAGCGAAATCGCGGAGGCGGCGGCGCTCTACCTGCCGCAAGCCGGCGGCGTGTTCTTACAGGCTGAGAGTGAAGTGGCAGCCATCAACATGCTGTACGGTGCGGCGTCGGCGGGTGTGCGCGCCATGACCGCCTCCAGCGGGCCGGGCATCAGCCTGATGCAGGAGGGTCTCAGCTACATCGCCGGGTCGGAGCTGCCCTGCGTGGTGGCGGACATCATGCGCGCCGGTCCGGGGCTGGGAAACATCGCGCCCGAGCAAGGCGACTACAACCAGATTGTGAAAGGCGGCGGGCACGGCAACTACCGCACGCTGGTGCTGGCGCCGGATTCCGTGCAGGAGATGGCCGACCTGACCACGCTGGCCTTCGATCTGGCCGACGAGTACCGGAACCCGGTGGTAGTGCTGGCGGACGGATACACCGGGCAGATGATGGAGCCGGTGGAGTTCGCGTCGCGCGCCTTCGTGCCTCCGCCGGCCGAGTGGACCGTGAGGGGCACGGCGGAGACGCGGCGCAACCTGATTTGTTCCATCTACCTGGAACCGGATTTGATGGAACGGCACGTCCGCAAGCTGGAGGCCAAGTACCAGCGGGCCGAGCGTGAAGCGGTGCGTGCCGAATGCTGGCGCACGGAGGACGCCGAGATCGTCCTGGTGGGCTACGGCATCATGGGCCGCGTTTTGAAGGCCGTGGTGGAGATGGCCCGCGCCCGCGGCATGGCCGTGGGACTGCTTCGTCCCATTACGCTGTATCCTTTCCCCTCGGATCGGATTCGGGAACTCAGCCGCCGGGCCCAGGCGTTCGCGGTAGTGGAACTCAGCACCGGGCAATTGGTGGACGACGTGCGCCTGGCGTTGGAGGGCCGCCGCCCGGTGGAGTTCTACAGCCGCGTGGGCGGCAATGTTCCCTCGGCCGAGGAGGTGCTGGCGTTTGTCGAGCGGAAGTTTGCGGCCGAGGAGGTGACGATCCATGGCTGATTACACCGTCATTCACGGGAAGGCCGCGAGCTTCTACGACGTGTACGAGCGTAAGGCGGAGTCGCAGCACCAGACGCACTATTGCCCCGGCTGCGGCCACGGCATCATACATAAGCTGCTGGCGCAGGCCATCGACGAGTTGGGCGTGCAGGAGCGCACCGTCCTCATCACCCCGGTAGGCTGTTCCGTATTCGGCTACTACTACTTCGATGTCGGCAACATCCAAGTGGCGCACGGGCGCGCGCCCGCGGTGGCCACGGCGGTCAAACGCAGCCGGCCGGCGAGCATCGTAATCGCCTACCAGGGGGATGGCGACCTGGCGGCCATCGGCACCGCCGAGATCATCCACGCCGCCAACCGTGGCGAACCCATCACGGTGATCTTTGTCAACAACGGTATCTACGGCATGACCGGCGGCCAGATGGCTCCCACCACGCCGCTCGGCGGGAAGACCACCACGTCGCCCTTCGGCCGCAACCAGTGGACCGATGGCTTCCCCATTCACGTTTGCGAGCTGCTGGCGTCGCTGGAAGCTCCGGTCTACATCGAGCGCGTGGCGCTGGGCAACAACAAGCAGATCATGCAGGCGGCCCGCGTGCTGCGCCGGGCGGTGGAGAACCAGGTGAAGGGCCTGGGGTTCTCGCTGGTGGAAGTGCTGTCACCGTGCCCCACCATCTGGAAAATGCAGCCGGTGGAGGCGCAGCGCTTCGTGGAACGGTAAATGACCAAAACGTTCCGCGTGGCCAACCTCCGCGACCGCACCAAGGACGCGCCCGTCCGGCC
>JBAWDI010000470.1:0-2109 GCA_049590695.1 Bryobacteraceae bacterium | reverse complement strand
GCGCCGAGGCTGGCCGCTGCCGCGGGTCCGGCTGGAGGCAACGCTGGATCGCCCGCTCCACGGCCGGGTCCAGATCCTTCACCAGCGTGGTAACGCTCGCCGGGGCCGCCCGCTCCTGCATCTCCATCAGTTCCATCAGCGACGCCGCCTCGAACGCGCGCTTTCCCGTGAACAACTCGTACAACACCAGCCCCAACGAGTAGATGTCGCTCCTGACGGTGACTTCGGTCCCCGCAAGCTGCTCCGGCGACATGTAGGCCGGGGTTCCGCTGCGAATGTCGCCCTGCAACTGCCCGCTAAAACCCGCCAGCCCGAAATCCATAATGAGAACCTGGCCGCGGCCATCGATCATGATGTTGGCCGGCTTCAGGTCGCGGTGCAGCACGCCTTTTTCGTGCGCCGCCGCCAGACCCGCGCACAATTTGCGCGCGGTTTCGAGCGCCTTATCCACCGGCAGCCGCCCGATGCGCCGCAGCAGGGAGGCAAGGTCCTCCCCGTCCACGTACTCCATGGAGATGTAGTGCAGCCCGTCCACTTGGCCGATGTCGTAGACCCGGCACACGTTGGGATGCGCCACCTGGCGCGCGATGCGCACCTCGTTGTAGAAGCGCGCCAGCAGGCGTTCGTCGCGGGCCGTGGCTTCCGGCAGAAACTTCAGCGCCACCACCTGTCCCAGCGTCAGGTCCGTGGCCCGGTAGACCTCGCCCATGCCGCCCCGCCCCAGCAGCCCGGCGATGCGGTAGCGCCCCGCCAGCATGGTGCCCGGCACAAAGCGTCCTTCGTCCACGCTGCTGGAGGAGCTCGACCCGGGCGACGCCGGCGGCGCCAGCACCTCGGTTTCAGCCGACGTGGCGTCGAGCGGCGCCGCGCACCAGGCGCAGAAGCGGCTATTATCCGCGCATTCGCGCGAGCAGGAAGGGCAATTTCGCATATCGGCAGAACAATCTTAGCGCGGCTGGCCCTCAATTGCCCGCCTTTGACTTTTCCGCTTCGATTTGGTGTACACTGAGACTGACACAACTTGCGCTTGTCTTTCAGCCACACCATTCCGATTCTCGGCCAGAGAGTCTATCCGGGCGCCCAGCCCCTTCCCGTTTACCCTAGCAACCCTGAAACCGACGCATAACCACAAATGTATCCAAGGAACTTTCCTCCTCGCAGGCAGAATCGCAGAGAGAACGTGAATGAGTCCATTCGCGTGCGCGAGGTGCGCGCGGTATTCCCGGACGGAACCACCGAGGTGATGCCCACCGCGGTCGCCCTGCGCAAGGCGCAGGAATTGGGCCTCGATCTGGTCCTGGTGGCCCCCACCGCCGTTCCGCCCGTCGCCAAGGCCGTGGACTTCGGTCACTACACCTACGACCAGAAAAAGAAGCAGCACGACGCCAAGAAAAAACAGCACGTGGTCCAGGTGAAGGAACTCAAGTTCCGTCCCAACACCGACGATCACGACTATGACTTCAAGATGAAGCACGCCATCCGCTTCCTGGCGGAAGGCAATCGAGTGAAGGCCGTGGTCCAGTTCCGCGGGCGCGAAATTGCGCACGCCGATCTCGGCAAGAAGCTGCTGATACGCTTTGCCGGCGACTTGGCCGCCCATGGCAGCGTCGAGGGACAACCGCGCCTGGAGGGCCGCAACGCCCACATTCTGATCAGTCCGGTCAAGACCGCCGGCAAGAGTTCCCCGGGCGAAAAGCCCCAGCCGCATGCGCCGCCGTCCCAGCCGTAGGTGGCTCCGGCGATCTTGTCGCCGGTGTTCTTCCCACTCCGGATACCCCACCCGCGACAAGATCCGCATCGGACGTTCCGTCGCCGGCGCTACTTCGGGCATGCTAAGATGCGATTAGTCCTTCCGGGCAGCCGCTGAGTATGTACAAGGCCTTTTTTGGCTTTACCAAGAACCCGTTCAACATGAGCCCGGACCCTTCGTTCCTGTTCCGCAGCACTCAGCATGAAGAGGCCTTGGCCAACCTCATCTACGGCGTGCAGAGCCGCAAGGGCTTCATCGTGCTCTCCGGCGAGGTCGGCACCGGCAAAACCACCATGCTGGAGTGCCTGCGCGACTTCCTCAACGCGCAGCAGATCGCGTTCGCCTCGCTGTTCAACTCG
>JBAWDI010000469.1:0-6415 GCA_049590695.1 Bryobacteraceae bacterium | reverse complement strand
CATCACCCCCACCAGCAACAGCACGGCGCGCTGATAGCGGTGCACGTCGAGATAGCGGAGCAGCAGCGTCTCCGCCAGCACGCCCGGGACGCCGCCGCCGCACGTCGCCCCCAGTGGGCGCAGATTCACCTGCCGGGGTTCCATGTACACCGGCGTCACGGCCACCTTGATCGCCCTTGTGGACCGGGCCCGCGCGGAGGTGCTGCGCCGCTTCCAGCAGGTGCCGCGGCGAACCGCCCGGCCAATCCAGCGGGCGAAGCGCCGCACCCAGGAGCCAGCCGGATTCTTCACCACGGCGGGGCGCGTTGTGAGCCTCGCTCCGTATTGGCGGGAACTGACCGGGAGCGCGCGGAAAACGCTGTTCGACGCGGACTACTACGGCCACCCGCTGCTCCACTTCCTGGCCGAGGGCGCTTACCAGGGCCGCCGGCCGCACCGGCTGTTCGACCCCGGCTTCTACCTCGACCGCAATCCCGACCTTCGCCGCGCCGGCTTGAATCCGCAGGTCCACTACGTGCGCCACGGTGCCACGGAAGACCGCAAGCCGCTTCCGCTGTTTGAACCCAGCCACTACCGAAAGTGCTGCGCGGAGGCCCCGGGCCGCGGCCAGAACCTGCTCGCGCATTTTCTGGAGAGCGGCGCCGGAGCCGCCAGCCCGCACCCGCTGTTGGATTGCGAAGCCTACCTGGATGCCCATCCCGACGCCGCAGCCCAAGGCGCGAACCCACTGGTCGACTACCTGCTGTCGGATTCCGGCCGTCCCGTGAGCCCGATGCCCGAATCGGCTGCTCTTGCGCCTATCGACATCCAGGACGTCCAGGTAACAGTGGTTTTGCTGGCCGGGAGCCTCGATTCCAAAACGCGCGAGGAACGGCGCGCCATCCACGAGGCCTGGAAGGGGTGGGCCGCGCGCCAGGGGATGTCCGGCAGCGTGGCGCTGGTTTGGCCGGCGGCTGGCGGCCTGGCGCAGTGGCTGGCCGACCCGCAGCAACCACCGTTTCTCGCCGCCGTGAGCCTCGAACAGATCCGCGCCCAGTGGAAAAGGGGTCAGACGCATTTATTACCGAACCCGCAAAATGCGTCTGACCTTTTTTCTTGATCCCGCGCAATCAGAACGTCGAGAGGACACTCCGCATAAACCTCGACGAAGTCCGGGACTTGGGATCGGATCTCATCGCGAATCACCCGGTAGGGAGAAATGGCCGCGCCAATGGCGATCACACCGTTGCGCGAGAGCAGTTCGCACTCCAAGCCGATGCGGCGGATGTTGGTATCGCGGTCTTCCTTGGAGAAGCCGAGACCTTTGGAGAGGTTCGTGCGTACTACATCGCCATCAAGAAGCTCCACCTTGGCTTTATGGGCCCGCAAGCGATCTAGGATGATCGACGAGATCGGAAACTACAAAGGCGGCGCGCGCCTGCTGCTCTCCGGAACGCTCCTGCGCAAGCTGATGAGCGAGGGCAAGCCCGTGCCGGCCGAGTTCTCCAAGCCGGAAGCGATTGCCATTCTCAAGGAGTACTACGACGGGCTGGAGGAGAAGGTCGAAGTGAAGCTGCACGGGGCTGCCACCGGAGTACCCGGCAAGAAGTAGCGACAAGGGCGCTCCGGCGGCGGTCCGGAAACAGGCCTTCTCCAACGCTCCTGAAACACGCCAACTACCGGCTGGCTCTCGATCGCTACATCCGGGCCGGCGCGAAGTGCGCGCGTTGTGCCGCCGCTGCTCCCTGGAGTGCCCGCCGGAAGTTGTATGCCAAAGTCCGCCCAGCTCGCGACCCATGGAGAAGCCGGTTGGAAACCGGAATTCCGGGAAGCCACACTTGGGGTCCCAAGAGTTCAGCCTTCCAACTGCAATCCTCGTTTGTGGACAGCCCTGCCGGCCAAGAGAGCGGATCAATCGAGATCCATGGCGGCCTTCATCTTGTTGCCTTGCGGGTGTTCACAAGGTGCTCGATCGCAACCGGCTCCAGATCGGCGTCGAAATCCAGATGCGTTCCCGCCATTTCCGCGGCGTGCCTTGCCTTATGGCAGAAGCCTGGAACTGCGTAACAGGGCAAGCTAACGCATGCCCGACCGGGATATGATTGGGAGGCGAATATGAAAATGCGATCCTTCCGTGGCCTGATGGCCATATTCTCGCTCGCTGCGCTGTCAGCGGGCGCTCAAAACAACAGCGGCGCCTCCACGGCCATTCCCCATCTTCGGAAACAGGGCACGGCCACGCAGTTGATGGTCGACGGCAAGCCGTTTCTGATGCTGGCGGGAGAGCTGCGCAACTCCAGTTCCTCCAGTTCCGAGTTCCTGAAGCCGATCTGGCCGCGGATGGTAGCCATGCATGTCAACACCGTCTTGTCGGCCGTCACATGGGAACTGCTCGAACCCCAGGAGGGCAAATTCGACTTTTCACTGGTGGACGGCCAGATCCGGGACGCACAAACCTACAATCTGCGACTCATTTTTCTATGGTTCGGAAGCTGGAAGAACGGGGTATCCAGCTACGTTCCGGCCTGGGTGAAAACCAACCAGGAGCGGTTTCCACGGGTCCCGGACAAGGACGGCAAAGGCACCGAGATCCTCTCCACATTGAGCGCGGCGAACCGCGATGCCGATGCGCGCGCTTTTGCCGCCCTTATGCGGCACATCAAGCAAGTGGACACCCGGCACCGGGTCGTCATGATGCAGGTGGAGAACGAAGTGGGCCTCGGGGGCAACTCGCGGGACAGGTGCGAGGCGGCCAACAAGGCTTTTGCGGGACCCGTGCCCAAGGAGCTGCTGGACTATATCGGCAGCCACAAGGACACTCTGCATCCGCTGCTGCGCAAGGCGTGGGAAGCGGCCGGGTCCAAGACATCCGGGACGTGGGAAGAGGTTTTCGGCAAAGCCCAATTCACGGATGACATCTTCATGGCCTGGAACTATGCGAGCTACGTGGGCGCAGTGGCGGCGGCGGGCAAGGCCGAGTACTCGCTGCCCATGTTCGTGAACAACGCGTGCTCGATGCCCGGCCCGAACCGGCCGCAGCCGCGCGGCGGCGGGCGCCCGCAACCGGAAGTGGGGAACGTCTGGAAAGTGGCGGCGCCGGCCATCGACATCCGCGGGCCCGACCTGTACTCCCCGAATCTCCCGGTGTGGATCAACTGGTACCAGGAGTCGTTCGTTGGCGAGAACCCGTTGTTCATCCCCGAGACGGACGGCAACACGGGCGCCTACCACGTCTTCTACGCCTTCGGGCAGTATGACGGCATGGGTTTCTCCCCGTTTGCCATCGACGAGTACAGCTTGGCGCGCCCTGGGATGAAGAGCATCGAGCCGGCGGACCTGCCATTGGCGCGGAGCTACGCCACGCTGGCGCAACTGGCCCCTGTGATTCTCCAGAACCAAGGCACAGGGAAGATGGCCGGCGTAGTGGTGGGCGCGGGTGAGGCGCCGCAGAAGATGGCGTTGGGCAACTATGTGATGGAAGCGAGCTACCCGCGGAGGTTCAGAGCGCCGGCGGCGGCCGCCGCGGCTGCCCCGCCACCGGCGTTTGCGGGGGTGTCGCTCGAAGCCACCGAACCCGAGGAGCGGTCCGGCGCTCTGTTCATCTCGCTGGGGCCGGATGAATACCTGGTGGCGGGCAGCGGACCGCTGCAGGTCAGGTTTTCTCCGAACACGCCTGGGGACCCGACGGCCGGCATCCTTTCCATCGAGGAAGGCACCTATGCGGACGGCCGCTGGGTTCCGGGACGCAGGCTGAACGGAGACGAGAACGGCGGGGGGACGAACCTGCGGCTGGGCGGCGACTCGAGCCACAATGGCCTGATCCAGCGAATCAAGCTCTACCGCTACCGCTGACGCCTATTTCGGTGACAGGCTACGAAACCCCCAATTACTCAGCCTCGGGAGTTTGGGGGTTTCGTAGCCTGTCACCGAATTAAGAAGACGATGCCTACTGATAGAGATTTTACGCGGCGCAGGTTCATCGGCGGGGCGAGTGCGGCGGCGGGCGCTGCCATTCGAATCCCTTTGCTGGGCCAACACGTGGTTCCGGCTCCTAAGCCGATCACGGGGGCCGTGCGTGGGCTGATGGCGGGCAATACCGCGCGGCCTCTCCGCTACACACCGGAGGACGGCGATTTCGTCATTCGTAATGGCGGCGAGTTTTTCAATCGCCCGCTATACGGCCCCAATATCAACTTCCGCGTCGACGCCGGCGACCTCCCGGAGTTCTCGCTCTATCTGCCCGGGCATGGCGGCAACCTCAAGCTGGGCGTCTCCGCGGCCGGCGGCTCCAAGTGGCTGGCGCAGGCCGCCGAGGTGGTGGCGCGCTACCGTCCGGGACGCATGATCTACGAAGTGCGCGACCCGCTGCTGGCGCAGGGCTGGCTGCGCATCGAAGTGCTGACGGCGGGCCGGGGCGCGGGCCTGATGGTGCAAGTTGAGGCGCACGATGTTCCTCCATTTGCCGCGCTTACCTGGGCCTTCGGCGGGGTCAGCGGACGCAATGGCGCGCGCAATGGAGACATCGGATGCGAGGTGGAGCCGGTCTCGCGCTTCTTCCAGGTGCGGCCGGAAGAATGCGCGGATAACCGCTACACAATCGAGATGGCGTCCTGCCTGCTGTACAGTCCCACCTGCGATTTGCGGCTCCGCTTTCCGGCCGGGTCGCACCTGGGCGTCGCCGATGCCAGCACATGGGACGCACCCATCGTCGCGGCGGGCCCCGCTCCACGGCTGCCCATTCTGACTGGCTCGGTTCCACTGGGCGATGGCGCGCCGATGTACATCTCGGTCAAACGCGACTCCACTCCGGATGAGCAGTTTGCCGCGCGCAGCATACAGGTTTCCGAAATCGCCGCGACACTTCGGATGTCCACGCCCGACCCCTACATCGACGCCAGCGCGGCGGCCATCGGCATTGCCGCCGACGCGCTCTGGGACTCCGAACAGCAGTGTGTGATGCATGGCGGCGTGGCTTGGCGGACCGCGCTGGCCGGCTGGCGCGGCCCCTATTCGCTGGCCTCGCTGGGCCACCACGAGCGGATGCGCCAACAGGTGCGCCACTGGGTGAAGCGCCAGAATACCAAGCCCATCGCCGACTCGCACCAACCCGTCACCGGCCCTGCCGACGCCGGAACGCACCTCACTCGCCATGAATCGCTGCTGCACACGAATGGCGACCTCTCGGCGAATCACTACGACATGAACATGGTCTTCTTCGATGTCTTCCTGCGCTACCTGCGCTGGACTGGAGACCTCGAGTTTGCACGTGAGATCTGGCCGGCCTTCAAGCGCCATCTGGCTTGGGAGCAGCGCCTCTTCCGCCGGAGCTATGGCGATCTGCCGCTCTACGAGGCGTACGCGGCGATTTGGGCCAGCGACAACTTGCAGTACAACGGTGGAGGCGCAACCCACTCGTCCGCATACAACGTCTTCGCCTTCCGCTCAGCGGCGGCGCTGGCGCGTCTGCTGGGCGAAGATCCGGAGCCTTACGAGCGCGAGGCCGGACTGATCGCGAAGGGCATGGAGCAGCACCTCTGGCTGCCGGGACGGGGCGCCTATGCCGAATCGAAGGATTGGATGACAGCGCGCACGGTCTATGACAACGCCGCCGTCTGGACGGTCTACCACACCATTGACAGCGAGGTTGCCACGGGCCGCCAAGCCTGGCAGATGATTGCCGAGCGGCTCAACGCGCTGCGCAAGGTTCCCGTCCACGGTCCCGGTGTCCCGGCTGGAGCGTGGTACATGCTCTCCTGCTCCAACTGGCTTCCCTACATCTGGTCGCTCAACCTGCTCGCGCTGGCGGAGAATGTCCATACGGCACTGGCCATGTGGCAGGCGGGAATGGCGGATGAGGCTTTTCTCCTGCTCAAGGGCAATCTGCTCGACTCATTGTTCATGGGCCTCGCGCCCGGCAACTTCCACATGACCTCCGCGCTCGACGCTCACCGGCAGGAGGCCCAGCGAGACTCCGGCGACCCCATCGGGATCACCGCGCGCGCCCTCACCGAAGGCCTCTTCGGCCTCCAGCCGGATCTGGTTCGCGGCACGCTCACCATTCGTCCCGGATTCCCGGCGGAATGGAACCAGGCTTCGATCAAACATACGGACATCGATTTCTCCTGGCGCCGCGAAGGCCAACTCGACACTTACGAGATCACGAGCCGCCTGCCCAAATCCGTTCCCTTGACGCTCGTGCTGCGGGCCAGAACCACCCACCTGCCGAAAGTGTCCAGCGGCTCCGCATCGTTCGACCGGGCCGCCGTGGGATCGCCGGCTCTGGTCGTCACGCTGCCCGCCGCCGCTTCGTGGAAAGTCGCTGTCGAGTGGAGTGGCGAGGCGCCCGCGCCGCCTCCCGCCCACCGAAGCTACTCGGCCGGCCAGGCACTCGCGCTGCCTCCGGGTGTAGCGCTCGCCCAAATTGACGACCCGCAGC
>JBAWDI010000468.1:0-2019 GCA_049590695.1 Bryobacteraceae bacterium | reverse complement strand
AAGCCGTGATCACGGTGATGCCGCGAGAACGAAGAGCCTCGACAAGATCGCTGTCCATCGCGTCCTCGTCGATGTAGATCTTGATCCGGCTCACAGGTGGGGATCAGCGCCTGTGCTGCGCTTCGAGGGCCTCGGCCTCCCGCGCCTCGGAGTCCAGGTCCCGGTCGATCTCCGCCTGGTTGGCGTGATAGTAGGCAAGAGCCGCATGAACCTGCGCCAGCGAAAGGTGGCCAAATTTCCGCGCGATTTCCTCCGGAATCAGGCCCATGTTGTGCCACTGAGCGATCCGGCGGACCGATACGCCCGTCCCGGCAATACACGGCCGGCCGCCCCGAATCTCGGGACGTCGAGAGATCAAGCTGCCTATCTCGGTGACGGTTGCCATCGACTTCGAGTATAACGCACTAGAACCGCGTCGCCTCCGTGACGTTGAACTCCCGCTTCTTCGTGGCGGGCGCCACCATGCCGCACGTCTCTTCTCCCGACGCGCGCACCGCCGCCGGGAGCGCCTGGAGAAGAGCTACAGCCGGGCCATCGAGGAGGAAGCCCGCGAACAACGGCGGAAGACGATCCAACAGGCGTCGGACGAGTTCCTTCTCGAATACAAGGTGAAGCAGGAATCGCCCACGTTCGCGGTCTACGCCCTGGGACACATAACGGACCACCTCGGCAAGAAGCTCGTCGTGGAGATTACGCCGGCAGTCATACAAGGCTATCAGACGAGCCGGCTGGCCGAAAAAGCCGGCCCGAAAACCATCAACAACGAGGTGCTCTTGCTGTTGCGGCTCTGCGGCGACCAGGGCGATCTGATCCGCGCGAGGTTGGAGAGATTGGGGCTGGGGTAAGCGAGGCGACCCGCTCGCAGGCGGCTTTCACGCCGCGATTACATGGATTTTCGGAGGTCAGCCCCTTGAAACAGAAGTGGTTTCTGTCAAAGT
The DNA here is from genome assembly GCA_049590695.1 of Bryobacteraceae bacterium. Classification (GTDB taxonomy): domain Bacteria; phylum Acidobacteriota; class Terriglobia; order Bryobacterales; family Bryobacteraceae; genus Fen-178. Next base: position 1,081 of record JBAWDI010000468.1, on the reverse strand, counting down.
TGCGCGACACCCAGCGGGGCGGTCAGCAGCGGGCGGTTCGCGCTATGCTTATATCAGACAATAGGACTTCAATTGCGGGAGGCCGATGGAGTGAGATCCTTCCGGGAAATCGTAGGGGCAACGTGCGGACTGGCTGTCCTGCTGATCGCGGGGCCGTCGTATCCTTCACCTATCTCTGAGCAGGTTAAGAAGCCTGACGATCCCGAGGTTCTCGAATTGCGTAGGGCTGCGGAGCAGGGTGACGCTACCGCTCAGGGCAAGCTCGGCGTCATATACGCGCGAGGCCTAGGCGTGCCTGAGGACGCTGTAGAGGCCGCCCGCTGGTTCCGCAAGTCCGCCGACCAGGGGAACGCCCTCGGCCAGTTCGCACTCGGCTCCATGTACGACAGCGGCCAAGGGGTGCCGCGAAACTACGCTGAGGCCGCCCGCTGGTATCGCAAGGCCGCTGACCAGGGGGACGCTGCGGCCCAGAGCTGCCTCGGCCTCATGTCTTACCACGGCCAAGGGGTGCCGCAAGACCACGCTGAGGCCGCGCGCTGGTTCCGCAAGGCCGCTGACCAAGGGGACGATATGGCCGATGTAGCTCAGTTTGCCCTCGGCACCATGTACTACAAAGGCCAAGGGGTGCCACAGGACTACGTTGAGGCCGCCCGTTGGTACCGCAGAGCCGCCGACCAAGGGAACGCTAACGCCCAGTTGGGGCTCGGCGTCATGTACGCCGAAGGCACAGGCATGCCGCAGGACAACGCCGAGGCTCAAATGTGGCTGATTCTGGCGGCTTCACGCGCCACCAGTGACCTTCAGAACGCGTACGCCGAGGCGCGAGATACTGTTGCCAGGAAGATGACTCCAGAGCAGATCGCCGAGGCGCAGCGCCGGGCGCGGGAATGGAGGCCAAAGAGCGGCGCGGACAAGGGTGCGAAGCCGGCGAAATGATTGTGTGGAGTCCGTTTCTCGCCGGCACAGTGGAGAGCAGAATCTCCAGGCGGTAACACAATGATCGAGCAGAATCTACCAGCGTGGGACAAGGATCCGTTATCGACGTTTCTTGCCGACGCCGAGTTCAACGGTCGAGTGACTG
>JBAWDI010000467.1:0-2581 GCA_049590695.1 Bryobacteraceae bacterium | reverse complement strand
GCTGCGGTCGTGCGCCTACTGGGAGGCGTTCGATGGGCCGAAGATCATTGTCCCTGCGATCACGGACACCGTGAACTTCGCGCCCGACAACATGGGTTACTATTGCAACAACAAGGCCACAGTTTTCCTGTCTGATTCGGCACCCTATGCCTGCGCGATCGCTAATTCCCAGGTCTCCGCTTGGTTTGCCCATCAGACATTCGCGACCAAACAGGGGGGCTTCCTCGACTTTGAGCCTCGGTACTCCTCCCAATTGCCGATACCTCGGCCGGGAACCGAGAAGCAGCAGGTCGTAGAGGGCCTGTCCGAATACCTGATTTATCTCCACTCCGAGGGCTTGGCGGAAGGCCATGGTGCCATGGCCGCTTACTTCGAGCGGCTGCTCAACGGCCTGGTCTACGAGCTCTTCTTTGAATCTGACTTGCACGCCCAGAGGCTCACGTTCTTTGCGCATCTCGACGCTGCGAGGCTGCCCAAATTGGCGGGCATCCCGAAATCTCAGCGAACCGCGCGCCTCGCCGAATTCCACGCTCAGATCGCGGATATCAACCATCCTCTTTACGCCTGCCTCTTCGCGCTGAATGGGCTTGAAGTCGTCCGCATTATTGAGGGTAAAACGTGAGGATCACAAAGATCGAGGTCTGCGACTTCCGCGGGTTCCCCGGTCCCGCCGTTTACGATTTCGAATTCGGCAACGCCCGCAATCTTCTGATCTACGGCGAGAACGGCAGCGGCAAATCCTCACTTTTTCGCGCTATCCAGGAGTTTTTCAACCGCGGCGCGAAGCCCAAGCCGTTCGCGGACTTCAAGAACGTCGAACAACCGGACCTCACCGCCGGCCACGTTACCCTCCACTTCGATACCGGCGCGACGCAACAATGGCCGTACGGGGGCAACCGCCCGTTGAGCGCGCCACCCGCCTCCCAAACCGCGCTCCAGGTCGGCTGCTTGGATTACCGGAGCCTGCTCGAAACCAACTTCGCGCAGAGAGGCGACACCGTCAATCTTTTTGAGATCGCAGTGAATCACCTCGTGGATCGCATGGAGGTCCCGGTGGAAGGGGGTTCCGCGAGAGTAGGCGATCTCTGGAGAGATGTCCTTGCCAGCAGGCCGGGGAGCCGGGGCCACTACAAGCGATACCTCAGGAACTGCTTCCACTCGATTGGCCGCTTCAATGAGGCTTTTGGGCCGGTCATCAAGCCGCTGATCGACCAGGCGAGCAAGTTGCTCGCGAAGTTTCCTGGCTGCGACTTTGAACTCAGCGCTTTCTTCCTGCCTGTCGAATACGACCTGAAGCGAAGGGAGTTCACGCATCTGGAGCTAATCCTCTCGGTCCACAAGAACGGGGCAGCCGTCGCAAACCACCACGAGTTTTTCAACGAGGCGAAGCTGTCGGCCATCGGCTTGGTGATCTACCTCGCGGGTCTTCTAATTAGCGTCCCGCCCGTTTCACCCCACCCAAGGCTGCTCGTCCTCGACGACGTTCTGATCGGGCTTGACATGCAAAACCGGATGCCGGTCCTCGATCTGCTTGCCGAATACTTCGCGACTGGCAAATCATTCTGATGACCTATGACAAGGTCTGGTACGAGATGGTGCAATTGCAGTTCGAAGGCAAGACCGACTGGAAAGCATACGAGCTCTACGTCGGCGGGAACCAGCATCCCATCCATTACCAGCGCAACGGTGGCACCGATTATTTCCTCGACCGCGCGCGCGGCCATCTCGCGGCGAACGATCTCGCCAGCGCCGCAAACTACGCGCGGTCGGCGCTCGAATGGAAAGTAAAGAAGTATTGCGATAAGTGGTCCGTTCCGGTTGCGTATAAGAGGGACCCCGCCGCGGTGAAGCCTGAAGAATTCTGGAGGGCGGCCCAAGCGCACTCGCTCTCTAAGGCCGCAAATCAACCGCTGAAAGCCACCCTGTCAGCTTTGTTCGCGGTGGTCGAGATGTGGAAGAAGATCCTTCTTAACCCCCTCAGCCACGCAGCAACGGCGCTTGTCACCCGTCAGGAAGTCCAATCGGCAATCGATGCAGTACAGCGCCTCCGCTTCAAGTAGGATCGGAGGCGTGTGGCCAGGCGCCAGGCAACCGACGCTACTGTGCTTCGCGCTTGGGCAGGGAATTCGATATGAATTCGCCGACGTCGCGCTTCAGCTTGGTGTGCGAATCGCCGTCGATGTATAACATGTGACCCGCCTGGTAGAAACTCCAGGTGATGTTCTTGTGCATCTCGGCATTGAGGCCCATGTGGTTGAAGGTGTGCTCGACGGCGTAATAGGGCGTGGCGAGGTCGAAGTAACCGGCGACAACCATGACCTTCATGTAAGGGTTCTTGGTCATGGCGCCGCGCAACAGGCTCGTCGTATCGCCGAAACCGTTCTGGACGCCGTAGTCCCAGGACTGAATGCCGCCGAGGGGGTAATAGTAGAGGTCGGTCTTGTATCCCAGTTCGTTGCGCACGTAGTTGGTGAACATGGCGGTGAAGGGCGGAGTGATGAGCGAACTGGAAGGGTCGAAGTCACTGGTCTCGCCGACGTTCAGCGCGGATGGCCCAACCAGGCGTCCATCGTAACGCCCG
>JBAWDI010000466.1:0-6592 GCA_049590695.1 Bryobacteraceae bacterium | reverse complement strand
TACGCTGTGGAACCAGCAGGGATCGCAAGTGCTGCGCGGCCAGATCCTGGTATTGCCGGTGGGCAACACGTTCCTGTACGTGGACCCCCTCTACATCCAGGCCACCGAAGCCCGCATGCCGCAGTTGAAGAAGGTGGTGCTGGCCGTGGGGAACCGGCTGATTTATACGGACACCTACGACGAGGCGCTGGCGCAGCTTTCCACCGGGGCGCAGCAGTTGATCCACGAGGCCGTCGGCTCCACGCCGGGCTCCGGGAGCACCGCCGCTGCTGCCGCTGCCGCCACTCCCGCCGATGCGCGCTTGCAGCGCATTCGCGAACATCTGCGAAAGTACCGTGAGCTGGCCGCGCAAGGGCGCTGGTCGGAAGCCGGGAAGGAACTGGAGGCGATCGAAGCGGAAGCGCGGTAGGGATCTGACGAAACGAAGCCAAACCGTAAGAATAGCCACGACGTTGCATCCCTGGTCAGTCAAGTCTGTCGGCGTGCAATCGCCTCGATGATGGATATCCCGAGCTCGGCCGGGTTCTGCAGAGGCTGGCCATCCGGTGTGAAGCTTCAGGCGGCAAGCTGCTGAACCGGCGCGAGTTGGAGCGCGAGATTGCGGAACGCCGGCCTCAGCGCTCCGGATCGCTTATGCGGACCACTTGTCCCAGCGCCACGCATTGGATCAGCAGGACCAGTTCATCCAGTACTCTCTCGTAGGAGGGCATCTGGTTGTTGGCTGTCTCCAATACAATGACTCCGAACGACAGCTTCTTCATATTGTGTTCGAACTCGAAGCCCTTGTCGATTGTCAGGAAGATGTCAAACTGACCCTGAATTCGCGGGATGAGAACGTGATCTCGCTGGCCAGCCCATCCCAAATCTCTGACGGTGTCCACAGCACACTGGGAAAGAGACGAGCGAAGATGAGGTGCGAGGCGAGGATTGATGCACTCGTCGATCAGGACACGGCGCATTCGGCAACCAGGTCTTGCACCAATTCAAGATAGCGCTCCACCTGTTCCCGAGTGACAGTCGGGCACCCTGCCAGGAACTCGTCTACCGTGAAGCCGCTCTTGAGATCCTCCAGGAGAAGACGAGCAGGGACACGAGTTCCACGAAAGCAGGGAGTCCCATGCATCAGGTCTGGGTCGACCAACACGATCTCGTTCATGCGGGTTCTTGCCTGCGCGTCCATTACACTTCCACGATACGATACTCCTGAGCAGGCCGCAAGGCGCAGGGCACGCGGTAAGCCACTTGACGATTGCGTGACGCTACCGGATGCGGAGCGGGGTCGCGAGGCCGGCGGCGCGGGCCAGTTGGGCCTGGGCGCGGTCGAAGGTGTAGAAGGAATCCGCGTGCAACACCAGGGCGGCGGCCACGTGCAGCGTGTCCAGCGTGCGCGTGCCCAGCGTGGCGGTGTGCTTCCGCGACAATTGCCGGGCCACGTCGTATGTTGCCGCGGGAATGGGTGTAGCCTGGAAGACGCCGGTGGCGATGTGAGCCGCGAGTTGCTGAAGCGCGGCCCGCGCTTGGGACGCGGTGATTTCCTGGCGGAAGACTCTTAGCTGGATGGCGTTTGTCAGTTCCGCCTCGCCGAACGGAGTCAACAGCAAAGGTCTGGTTGCTTGCAGCAGACACTCGCGCGCGGCAGCCGAATGCGCATCTGGCGCGTACAGCGAGGTCAAAAGGCTTGAATCCAGGTAGGAACTCAATACCTGTCCCGATCGGCTCGAATGAGATCGGCCCCCGTAACTTTCAGCTTCTTGTTGCCGTAAATCTCCTTCAGCATGGCCATGAAGTCGGGCAATGCCATAGGCGCCGCCGGCCGTTCCGGCACCAGCCGCGCGATTACCCGCTTGCGCTTGGTGATCTGAACCTCCTCGCCTTCTTGAAGCAGATTCTCGATTTCCGGGAAATGATATCGAAGATCGCGAACCGTCGCCTTCCTCATGTGATCCATTTTAGCATCACTCGCGGTTGCCCAACCGGAACACACCGGCGACAAGATCCGCTTCGGACGTTCCGTCGCCGGCGCCACGCCATCGCGGCGCCCTTTGACGCCCTGCCATACTATGTCGTAATATGATCTAGTATGACAAAAGCAGAGAACGCCTCGGCACAGGCCCTCCTTCCGTTGCCGCTTCCCGTCTTCCACATGCTGCTGGCTCTGAGCGACGGCGAGCGGCACGGCTACGCCCTGAAACGGGAAATTCTGCGCCGCACCAACGGGAAGCTGAACCTCGGGTCCGGCGCGCTGTATGGCTCTATCAGCCGGATGCTGGATCAAGGGCTGATCGAGGAATCCGATGAGCGGCCCGACCTCCACCTGGACGACGAACGCCGCCGCTATTACCGCATCACCGCGCTGGGCCGCCGCGTGGCGCAGGCCGAAGCCGTGCGTCTGCAACAGCTCGTGCGCCTCGCGGAAAACAGCCTGGGAATTCCGGAACTGGCGTGAGGCGAGCCGTGGCCGGCCCCATCCGCTACTACCGTTTGCTCTTGAAGCTCTACCCGGCGCGGTTCCGGGAGGAGTTTGCGGCGCCGCTGGAGCGCCAGTTTTCGGATGAGTACCGCGAGGCCCACGGCGCCGGCCAGCGGGCGCTCTTCTGGCTGCGCACTCTGGCCGACTGGGCGGTCACGGTCCCCGTGGAGATGGCGCGCGAACTTCGCCAGGACGCGCGCTACGCCGTGCGCGTGTATCGCCGCCGCACCCTGGTGACCACCCTGGCGCTGAGCGCGCTGGCCCTCGCCATTGGCGCCACCACGGGCGTCTTCAGCGTGCTGAATGCCGTGCTGTTTCGCGGCTTGCCGTTTCGCGATCCGGCGCGCCTGGTGGAGGTCCAGGAAGTGCAGGTAGACGAGGATAACGGGCGCGCGGCCTTCTACGGCTGGCGCAACGGCAACGCGTACCTCGAAGACGCCGCGGCGTATGCCGCCGGCGCCAACTACACGGAGATGAACCTGAGCTTGGATGCCGGCTCCCGCCGGGTCAATGTGGCCGAAACCTCGGCCAACTTTTTCGCAATGCTGGGCACCGAGGTGCGGTTCGGACGCGCATTCGCCGCGGATGAGGACCTGGAAGCCAAGGACGCCGTTGCGGTCATCGGCTACGGCCTGTGGCAGGAATGTTTCGGCGGCGACCCACGCGTCCTCGGATCCACTATTCGGCTGAACCGCGCGCCGGTCACGGTGATTGGAGTGGCCCCGCCGGCCTTCGACTATCCGGAACGGACCGCGGTGTGGACGCCCACCATCTTTCACAAGAAGCGGCTGCCCAAATTCATCGCCTTCCCCGGGAACGTCATTGGGCGGGTGAGGGAAGGACTAACCTTGGCGCAGGCCGGCCGGATGTACGACGCCGAGATGCGCCGCCTGCATCCGGAAAGCCTGAAAGGGCCGGAGCGCTACCGGGCCAGGCTGATCCCTGTTCGCGACAGCCTGGCCGGCCCCGTGCGGCAGGCTTCGCTGGTGTTGCTGGGGGCGGTGGCGCTGGTGCTGCTGATCGCCTGCGCCAACGTGGCCCAGTTGCTGCTCTCGCGCCTCGCCGAGCGGGGCCAGGAACTGATAGTGCGCGCCGCCCTGGGTGCCAGCCGCGCGCGCCCGGTCCAGCAGTTGATCACCGAGTGCAGCCTGCTGACGCTCGCCGCAACCGCCGCCGGGCTCGGCGTGGCGAAGTGGGCCGCGCGGCTTGTCTCCCTGGCGCAACCGGCAACCCTATCCATGCAGCAGTACACCATTCTCAATTGGCGCGTGCTGGCGTTCGCCGCGGGCACGGCGCTTCTTACCGGACTGCTGTTCGGCGTTTTGCCCGCCTCGCTCATGGGCCGTATGCTGCCGGCGGGCGATGTGGTACACAGCCAGCCTGGCGTCCACGGCAGCGGGGCCGGCCGAATGCGCTCGGTCCTGGTCGCTCTGCAGGCCGCGCTGGCGGTCGTGCTGGTGGCCGGCTCGGTCAGCATGGGCCGCAGTTTTCTGAAGCTGCTGGGTATCGACCTGGGATACCATACCGGCCACGTGGTGACGCTCAACGTTTCGCTGATCGGCACCAGCCACGAAGGGCAGGCCGCATGGCGGCAGTACGATCACGATGCCCTGGAACGTCTGCGCGCGATACCGGGGGTGGAATCGGCCGGCGCCACCAGCTTGCTGCCGCTGATAGTCGGCCTCTCCGAGAGCGCCAGGTTCACGCTCGGAGATAGGCATGTCATAGCCAGCGTCAGGGAAGCCGGCCCCGACTTCTTCCGCAGTATAGGGTCTGCCCTGGTGGCCGGCCGCGAATTCACCGGCGCGGACCAGCAGACGTCCGAGCAGTTGGTCATCGTCAACGAAGACTTCGCCCGCGCGCTGGGCGGTGGCGCCAGTTTGGTGGGCCGGAAGATATCGGGATATCGTGGAAAAAACTTCACCGTCGTGGGCATTGTCCGCACCGTCAGGCAAGCCGGACCGGGATATGGCATCGGACCGGATGTGTATCGCGACATGGACCAGCAGCCGCGCCCGTGGGCGACGTTCGCCGCCAAGGTACGCGGCGACGCCGAGCGATACCTGGCACCGTGCCGCGACGCGGTGCAGGCGGTCGACCCGCAGGTCCCGGTGTACGACGTCAAGACACTTGATCAGCGCCTGAGCGAGACGCTGGCCCGGCCGCGCTTGTATACCTCCGCGGTCCTGTTCCTGGGCGTCTTTGCCCTGCTGCTCGCCATAGTGGGAACCTACGGCGTGGCGTCTTACTCCATCACCCAGAGGACCCACGAAATCGGCGTACGCATCGCCGTGGGTGCGTCGCCGCACGGATTGCGCGGCATGCTGTTGCGGCAGAGCATGCTGCCCGTCGCATGCGGCGCACTGGCGGGAGTGGCCGGCGCCGGCGCCTTGGGGCGGTACCTGCAAAATCTCATGACGCACGCCGATCCCACTGGCCCCTGGACCTGTGCAGTTGCCGCCGCGGCCCTGGCAGCGGCCGCTGCCCTGGCGGTCTGGACTGCCACCGGCCGCATCGTCCGCATGGATCCGACCGCGGCGCTACGCGCGGAGTGAAGGTGACGAGCTTGCGGCTGGCGGTCCGGACTCTACAGTACCGCTGTGAGATGGATCTCGCCCGCCAGGGGCGTGATCCACTTTTGTCTGCCGTGTCCCGGGAGCGACCTCTCAGTGACTTGAAGCACCCCGAAACGCTCCAAAACCTGGACATCGCGGGTCACTGCGCTCCTGTCGCGCTTCAGTTTCTTCGCCAGCACGCTGATCGATGTTGGTGTTTCGTTGACCTGCCTGAGCAGAAGAACTCGCTTCTCCGTGAGGACATGGAGGAGAGATTCAATGTCTTCGAAGGCTACTACTCTACTGGACGGAATGGCGTCACCCCGATCCGCCGCTTTCGCGAGTTTGCGCCCTCGTTGGAAGAACGAGTCCACTCGCTCCACCCGAATTTCAGTCTTGCGCATGCCCGATCTCCTTTGCCAGCATGCAGAGTGTCATGACCGATTGCGCATCGCTCCCTGACGGCCGCGGCTCGGAACGAAGCGTCGTACCGATCAGCGGGTAGAAAGCCAAGCCAAGCTCACTTGGCCGGACCGGCCCATCAGTTGGTGGCGGCGGGGAGACTCGAACTCCCGACCTACGGATTATGAGACCGTCGCTCTAGCCAGCTGAGCTACACCGCCATCTCGATTCAAGTTTAGCAGACCGGTTCCCACAGTCAAAAACCACGGGGTTTACCCGATTGATTTTGTGGAAAAGCGAGAGTTTCGAGGGCGTTTCTCTATAACCGTTCCGCAACATTCATCCGCGATTGTGGTTTTAGTGGATAAACCTTTTCCCTACAGTCGATTACGGCTATGTGCTGCGGTGTGGTTCAAGTCCTCGTAAGTGCCTTTGTTACGGCACTTTGGGGATTCTTGGGGCGCTCTTTCCCACAATGTTTTCCACACGGCGCTGCAAGGATTCCGGGATCTCGGCCTCCATCTCGCAATACTCCCCGCAGTAGCGCGTTTCGAGCACCTGACCGAACTCGTGCAGCAGAGCCATGGAAGCTCCGTCTCCGGCCGAAAGGCGAAAAGTGGCGCGCACAATCGGGTCGAGAGGAAGGGCCTCGTCGATGGCCTCCAGCAGTTTGTCGATGCCGGCGCCGGTCAGGGCGGAAATGGCGACGCCGCGGGCATTGGAGTGGCCGCGAGCTTCGGGTGGCAGCCGGTCCATCTTGTTCATGATGAGGATTTGCGGAATCTGGGCCGCTCCGATCTCCGCCAGCACCTGGAGCACATGCGCGGTGTGCTCGGCGGCCGATGGCGACGAAGCGTCCACCACGTGCAGCACCAGCGCCGCTTCGGTTACCTCCTCCAGAGTGGCGCGAAATGCCTTTACCAGGGTGGTGGGCAGATTACGGATGAACCCCACCGTATCGCTCACCAGCACGCGCCGGCGCGAGGGCAGAATCAGCGGCCGGACGGTGGGGTCGAGGGTGGCGAACATGCGCGCATCCACGGCCACGCCCGCCTGGGTGAGCCGGTTGAATAGGGTCGACTTGCCGGCGTTGGTGTAGCCCGCCAGCGCCAGGGTGGCCAGCGGAACGGCGCTCCGTCTCTGGCGGTGCAACGCGCGGCCGGCC
>JBAWDI010000465.1:0-2472 GCA_049590695.1 Bryobacteraceae bacterium | reverse complement strand
ACAGGATATCGTCCTTCTTCTTCTCTTCCTTGGCCTCGGCGGCTTCGGTCGGGATGAGGTTCTCGGCGTGCTTCAGATACGGGAGGTCCGCCTTGGGAGGGCGCGGTCCGGCGTACTTTTGGGCCGTTGCCGTCAGGACCACGGCCAAGGCCAGCAGCAAGAATCGGCGCAGCATAGCAGTTCGGATCTATCTTAAACCAAAACCCGGCCGCGGTTCGTCCTTATCGCGCGGCCGTTCGTCCATAATGATAAAGGTGATTACCCAAACAGCATCCGAAAGCCGCGCGGCACTGGCGATTTGGGGGGCCTTTCAGTCCGGCCGGCCACTCACGTACATCCGCACCGTCGAGGAACAGCGCGTGGCCAGGGTGCTGCGAGAGGTCGCCCTGGGGCTATTCGACTCGCCGGTGCCCGTGTGGACGTGGAGCCTCACCGAGGGCCTCCGCCGCGATAACCAAGCCGCCGAAGGCGGCACCCAGGCTCCTCGCCAGGCGCTGGACTTCATCGCCGCGCACAACGGCGCCGCTATCTTCCACCTCAAGGATTTCCATGAGCCGCTGCGCGAATCCGCCGAGATCCGGCGCCGCCTTCGGGACGTCTACGAAAGCTGTCTCGACCAGCGCAAGTTTGTCGTCATCACCTCCCCGGTGGCATTCATTCCGGAGGAAATCGAGCGCAGTGTGGTGTTTCTGGAACTCCGGCCGCCCGACCCGGTCGAGCTGGTCGAGGTGCTGCGGGAAGAGGCTCGCGGCTCTATCGCCGATGCGATGCTCGAACAGATAGCGGGCGCGCTGCTGGGACTGACGCTCGACGAAGCTCGCTTCGCGTTGCGCCGCGCCCTGGCCGCGAGCGGACATCTCGGACCCGATTTCCTGCCGCTCTTATTGGAAGAAAAGCGCCTCCTGGTGAGCCGCAGCGGCGTGATCGAGTATATTGCCGAGAGTGCGGGCATCGGGGACATCGGCGGCCTGGAGCAGTTGAAGAAATGGCTGCTGGAGCGCCGTGAGCTCTTCCGGATGCGCGACAGCCTGACCCAGGAAATCGTGCCCAAGGGCGTCCTCCTCATGGGGATCCCAGGCTGCGGCAAGAGTCTGGCGATCAAAGCCATTGCCTCCGCGTTCGAGCTGCCGCTCTATCGCATCGACATGGTCGAGATCTTCTCCGGCCGGCATGGCAAGCCCGAAGGCGCATTCGTGGAAGCGTGCAGATTGTTGGAGGACATGGCGCCGGCGGTTCTCTGGTTCGACGAAATCGAATCGGGCCTCTCGACCACCGATTCCGGCGGGGAGCAGGGCCGGATTTTCGCGTTCTTTCTCACCTGGATGCAGGAAAAGACCCAGGGCCTGTTCGTCGCCGCCACCGCCAACCGCATCGACCTCCTCCCCGCCGAAATGATCCGCAAGGGACGTTTCGACGAGGTGTTCTTTGTCGACCTGCCGCTCGAAGACGAACGGATCGAGATCTTCAAGATTCACCTCACCCGCCGTGGCGTGGACATATCCCCATTCGACCTCACAAAACTGACCCAGTTCACGGGCGGTTGGGCCGGAGCCGAGATCGAGCAGTGTGTAGTATCGGCCCTGACCAAAGCACGCTTGGCGGCTCGCCCGGTGAGCGAGGAAGATCTCATCCGCGTGGCCGTGAAGATTGTCCCCCTCTCGCGCACCATGAACGAGCAGATCAACCACATCCGCGCCTGGGCCTTCGAGCGCGCCGTCCGCGCCTCCCTCCGCGGCTGATGTACTACTATCCATCACATTTTGTGGGGCAGGTTTTTAACCTGCGGCGGATTGTCAATCCGCCTGCCCCCCTTGTACGCGCCCGCCACGCCCGTGGAGAATCGCCCACACTGTTTCCGGCTTGCCGCGATGCGGGGCCTGATGGCATCACGCGGCCGGGCCCAGAGGGCGCCCCCACTCGGCCCGCAGGTTGCCTTCCGGCCCCCCCCACAGAGCAGCCGAGCCGCAACCGAACCGACGGTCATCCGGCATTCGGAGACCGTGCTTCGGAGAACTGCTTGATGCGCACGGATCCCTCCCGGAAACAGGCGCGGATTTCCAGTGTGCCTCCCATGGCCTCGATAAACTTGGCCAACGTGCTGACGTACATGTCGGACTGGCGCTCAATCTTCGAGACGGTGGCTTGCCTGATGCCCAGGGTTTCCGCCAGACGTTCTTGGGTCAATTCACGGGCGGCGCGCAGTTCATCGAGAGCCATGTCATGCAGGGTGACTTTGACGCGTGCCTCGACGCGTGCGCGGGATTCCGCCGGCAGTCGATTTCGGAGTTCGCTAAAGTTTCTTGCTTTTGCCATGGTCGTCACTCTCTTCCAGTTCGATCAGGTGCCGTTCGTAGAGGCGGTCCGCCAGGGGCACGGAAGTTTCATACCACTGTTCGTTCCCCGTCTTGTCGCCGCCGATCAGCAGTACGGCATTCCGCTGGGGGTCGAAGGCATACAGGACCCGGTAGGGCC
>JBAWDI010000464.1:0-6167 GCA_049590695.1 Bryobacteraceae bacterium | reverse complement strand
TGGCCGCCCACAGCAGGCGCTGCCGGGTGCCTTCGAGATCGGCCACCAGTTGTTTGGTTTTCTCGGTCTGGCGTGCATCCACCTGGGCCACGGCTTTTGCGACTGCAGTGTCGATGCGGAATTAGATTTAAGTTTAGGAGACGGCCTTCACTATTTGCGGAGCGCTGGGCCGAACCGTGATCGGCTCCACCGGGCGTAGCGCGGCGACCAGAATCGCGACGGAAAGCATGGCCGCCGAAGCGAAGGCCAGCCGCGCCGTGGATCCCCACAACCCGGCCCACCAGCGCCGCCACGGCGACGGTTCAAAAACCTGGTCGGAGACGAAACCGATGCGCCGCGGAATCTCTTCTTCCCGCAACGCAAACAGGGCGGCCTCCGTGAGACGCAGCCGGTCCAGCTCTTCCAGGCACGGCTGGCAGTTTCTGACGTGGGCTTCCACCTGGCGCCGCTCGGAATCGGGCAGCTCCTTGAGGAAGTAATCCCTCAAATCGAATGGTGAGCAACTCATGAGACACCTCGTGTCTGAATCGGAGCCAGCTCTATTTTGAGGAGTTCGAGGGCCGTATACAGGCGGGACTTGATGGTGGAAACCGGACAGGAGAGAATTTCGGCCATCTCTTCGAATTTGAATCCCTGGTAGATCTTGAGCACCACCGACTCGCGCTGTTCCGGCGACAGCCGTTCCAGCGCGCTCGCCACGGCCAAGCTCAATTCGATGGGGAAAACCGAGGTCCCGCCCACGGTGATTCCGGTTTCGGCCGCCTCCGGCTTGGCTTCTTCCACATCGGTTTCGGGCCTGCGTTTGCGGAACATCGAGTAGGCCTCGTTATGCGCGATGCGGTACAGCCAGGGGGCGAACCGCCCTGGATCGTCCAGCTTGCGAAGGTTCTGATAGGCTTTCAAGAACACGTCCTGCGTCAAGTCCAGAGCGTCTTCACGGTTCGCGGTGATGCGCAGCAGGTAATTATAGACACGTTTCTCCCACCGGGACACGAGGAGGTTGAAGGCCTCCACGCCGCCCCGGGCAGCCTGCTGGATCAGGTCGGCATCTTCGACCGCCCGAAAGATCAAATCTGGCTCCTGGTGGAAAGACGCACTACGCCTCCAAAAAGTCGGACGCGAAAGAACTATGGCTGCCGATGAACACCGATGAACACCGATTAAAGACAAAATTCTTATCGGTGTTTATCTGTGTTCATCTGTGGCTATTATACCTACCGGATCTTCTCGTCTTTTTCGATTTTGCCGTCGCGGATGTGGATCACGCGGTGGGCGTGCAACGCGATGTCGTGCTCGTGCGTGACGAGAATGATGGTGTTGCCCTGCTGGTGAAGCCGCTCGAACAGCGCCATGATCTCGTTGCCGGTGGCGGTATCCAGGTTGCCGGTGGGCTCGTCGGCCAGCAGAATCGAGGGGTTGTTTACCAGGGCGCGGGCCACCGCCACGCGCTGGCGCTGCCCGCCGGAGAGCTCGTTGGGCTTGTGGTACATGCGCGATTCCAAGTCCACTGCTTTCATGGCCATGCGCGCCCTTTCCAGCCGCTTATCGGCCGGCATGCCCGAATAGATCAGGGGCAACTCGACATTGTGCAGCGACGTGGCGCGCGGCAGCAGGTTGAACGTCTGGAACACAAACCCGATTTCCCGATTGCGGATTCGGGCCAGCTCGTCGTCGCTCATGTCGCTGACCAGGTTGCCGTTGATGTAGTATTGCCCGCTGGTCGGCGTATCCAGACAGCCAATCAGGTTCATCAGGGTCGACTTGCCCGACCCCGAGGGACCCATAATCGCGACATATTCGCCGCGTTTGATCTCGACATCCACTCCTGAAACGGCGTTGATCTCCGTGTCGCCCATCACATAGGTCTTCCAGAGATTGTAGGTGCGGATGACGATGCCGTCCCGCTTGAGCTGCTCGCCGAGTTTGATCGCTTCCTTTTCTGCCACCGCTGCCATCGGATGATTCTCGTTTCTTATGTCGTTTGCTGCGTCGGAACCTTGTTATCCACTTTCACTTGGGCTTCGTTGCGGATGGTACGGATCACCTGGTAGGTCCCCGTAACGATCTCGTCCCCTTCCTTGAGGCCGTCCAGCACCTCGATATCGGTGGCTCCGGTAATTCCGGTGGTCACCTTGTGGAAGACGGCCTTACCGCCGCTAACGACGAATACGCCCTGAAGCTCTTCCTTACGCGCCTTCTCCGCCGCCGGATCGGGCTTGGTAGCCGCCGCGGCCCCAGTGGTGCCAGTGGCGGGTTTCACCTCCAGGTCGCCCTTCTGCCGGACGGTCAACGCCTGGATCGGAATAGTAAGGACGTTCTGACGGGTGGCTGTGGTTATCTTGGCGGTGCAAGAAAGTCCGGGCCGGATTTCCTCGGGAGGGTTGTCCAAGGCGATAACTACTTTAAAATCTTTGGCTTCCTGGCTGGAAATGGCGCTCTGCGAAGCCGCCAAGCCCGTCGATCTCAGAATCGCCGTATTGCCCATCTCGGTCACGTGCCCCTTGAAAGTCTTGTTGGGAATGGCGTCGATGGTGATTTCGGCCGTCTGGCCCAGCTTCACGTTGACGATATCGGTCTCATCCACCTTGACTTCGGCGGTGATTAGAGACATGTCGGCGATGGTCATGATTTCGGTGCCGGTCTGGTTCTGAAGACCGGGCACCACCGTCTCGCCCGCGCGTACGGGGAGATTGGTCACCACGCCATCGAGGGGGGCGTAGGAATCGTACTTGTGGAGAATATCGTTGATCCTGGCCAGGCCGGCTTGGGCCACTGCGATCCGCCGCTGGGTCCCGACAAGCTGGGCCGCGGTTTGTTCGCGTTGCGCCTGCGCCTGGACTAGGCGGTCTTTCGCCTGTTGGACGGCCGCCACCTGGGCGTCGTAGGTATATTTCTTTAACTCGTAGTCCTGTTTGGCGCCCAACCCTTCCTTGTAGAGCGACTCGGCGCGCTCGTAATCCGCCTTCATGCGGTCCAGATCGGCCTCACTTTGGGTGATGGCGCCCCGCATGGTGGCCAGGTTGTCGTCCGCGGCCTTCAGGCCGGCGGCGGCGGCGTTGGCATCGGCTTCGGCGGAGGCCAGGCTGGCCTTATAAGATTCGACGTCGGCGGCAGGCTGGGTGTTCTCGATTCTGGCCAGCAACTGGCCCTTCCGGACGTGGTCGCCCTCCTTGACCAGGAGTTCGGTGATATCACCCATGGCATTGGCGCCGATGTTGATGTAGTTCTTTGGTTTAATCTCGCCGGACGCGGTCACCAGACTGGTGAGATCCCCGCGCACGACCTTTCCGGTCTGTACGGCCACCACCCCCCGCTTACTATAAACCGTGCTGGCATAAACACCGATCACAGCTATCAGGACTGCCGCAACCGTTATGATAATCTTCCACTTACGCTTCACGACGCAAAATCTCCCTTTTTTCCTATCACCCGCTTTAGACGCAATTTGTTGGCCGGGAGTTCATTCCTATTTTACACCCCGCCGGTGGTGCCACTTGGATGACGCGCGAAAGTCGCGGAGTTTAACGCCGCGAGGCCAAGTCAGGCAAAGAAGTTGCCCATTTTGCGGAACTTCCGGTAGCGGTGTTCCACCAACTGGCCGGCGTCGAGCGCGGAGAGTTCGCCCAGATAGCGGCGGATATATTCGCGCAGGTTTTCCGCCGCCGCCGCGGGGTCCGTATGGGCCCCCTCTGCGGGTTCCGGCACAATGTCGTCGATCAGCCCAAATGACAGCAGGTCCTGGGCGGTCAACCGCAGGGCGGCGGCGGCCTGCTCCGCCTTGCCCGAATCGCGGTAGATGATAGCCGCGCAGCTTTCCGGTGAGATCACGCTATATACCGCGTTTTCAAGCATCAGGACGATGTTGCCGACGCCCAGCGCCAGCGCCCCGCCGCTGCCGCCCTCCCCTATGCAGATCACCAGCACGGGCACCGGAAGGCGCGCCATTTCCCGTAGATTGCGGGCGATGGCCTCGGCTTGCCCCCGTTCTTCGGCGTCGATGCCGGGGTAGGCGCCGGGAGTATCCAGCAGGGTCACGATGGGCCGGCCGAACTTCCCGGCAATTTGCATGATGCGAAGGGCCTTGCGGTAACCTTCGGGTTTGGGCATCCCGAAATTGCGGTATAGCTTCTGCTTGGTGTCCCGCCCCTTCTGCTCGGCTACCACCATGACCGGCCGGCCTTCGAACTGCGCCAGGCCGGCGACGATGGCCGGGTCGTCGCCGAAACTGCGGTCGCCGTGGATCTCCTGAAAATCCGTGAAGATCCGCCCGATGTAATCGAGCGAGTGGGGCCGCTGGGGATGCCGCGCCAGTTTAACCCGGCGCCAGGCCGGATGCTGCTCGGCTGCGGTATCGACGGGGGATTCCGGTTGTGCGTCGGGAGCCACTCTCACATATTAGCAGCAGCCGGGCCGGCGGAAGCCATCATCGTGTCCAGCATGTGCGTATGCTGCTCCATGCCGAAGAGGCTCATACGCTCGCCGCCGCCCGTTCAAGGTAACCACTGTGCGTGCGCCCAATTTCCCGGTTTTATGAAACCGCTCGCGCGTGTCGGCGGAAGTCATTGAAATGCCTAAAAAATCAGAAGACTAAGCGACGCGCTCCGATGCCTGGCTATGCAGTGCCTCAAACCACTCGCTATTTTTTGCGGATCGCCCCAGAACGGCTGGCATGCTGAGGCTCCCATGTGATACTTCGGCGAATTCACGATTCAACCGCAGCCAGCTTTCCCGATCCATCGCGTCGCGCGCCTCCAATTCAGCGGCATGATCCACGATGGCTTGAATCCGAGTCCAATTGATCTTGGGCAGCGTCATTTGGCTTTCCTCGTCAGAACAAGGGCTTGCTCCATCATTCTACTCCCAATTAGGTCGTAGTCGGCAAGCGTCTTGCGATCAACCATATAGGCCACAAAAGACTCTGCGAAGTATTCCTAGGCGTTGACGCCGGCATACCGCGTGATGGGAGACTTGCTGGATGACGCAAACGCAGCCCGAATTATCTTACTTATGCCCGGCACCGAATTCTCGATGCGGTGGGCAGTCTCCTGGAGCAACGTCCGCCGCATGCTCTCCAATCGGTCTGACGTCGCCGCGGACATAGTAGGGCTCTTGCCCGGCTGGAACTCTGCACCGTATTGGACGCCCAGCTTGCGGGCGGAGTTGATGGCTAGCGTCTTGTGATGCCAGTCGTATTCTCCGCTCTGCTTCCCTCCAGACCGTCCGATCGTGATTTTGTCGATCGGGTTGGCCTTCAGAAAGTCCAGCACCTCGGGCCGGTTCAGGGCCGAGAGCACTTCGCCGGTTTTCTGCTGGGATAAATCGCTGGAAATCGCTCGGTAATGTACTCCCTGTTTGGGCTTCATCTCCGCCGCAAAGTCCACTGTAGCCAATATCCGCTGGTGCCGGCAATTCCACCCGCCCCCGGTCAAGAAGACGTTCGGCAACTGCCCATCGTCCACCCTTTCGATTTCGGCGCGCGTGTACGATTTGCCAACCTCCGACAGATGTTCGCAAAACGGGCGTGTGAGCTTGTCGTCTGGCCCAGAATCCGTCTGGCCAGAGACTTCCGCCCGGTTTTATCACTCCCACATATTCGCAGCAGCCAGCCGGGTGGAGGGCGCTTACGCGATCAGATCCTTGCTGATGGTGACACCCAATCCCGGCCCCTGCGGCAGGTTCAAATACCCTTCTTTGTCCACCAGAGGCGGGTCTTCCATGATGGCAAAGCCGTTGGTATAGGCGGCGATCGGCGGGTCGTGCAGAAGCTCAATCCAGGGCGCGTGGGGCCAGCAGGCGATCGCGTGGAGTTGGGCGACGGTGCCCAGGTTGCCGCCGCCGTGATGGGGAATAATCCGCTTGTTGAAGGCGGATGCCAACTGCGCGATCTGGCGGAATCCCGTGACTCCGTCCGCGACCATCACATCCGGCTGGAGAATATCGAAAACGCCTCTCTCCAACATCCAGCGGTACTCGTGTACTCCGTGGTTGTTCTCTCCGCCGGCGATCGGTATATCGACCAGCCGGTTCAGTTCGGCCAACCCGTTGAAATCGTAGCGGCACAAGGGCTCTTCGAGCCAGAGCGCGCCGAGGCACTGCAACTCGCGCGCGGTCTCGACGGCGCGGCGGAAATCCCACTGCACTCCGGGCTGCCAGGTGCCCGCGGATTG
>JBAWDI010000463.1:0-1842 GCA_049590695.1 Bryobacteraceae bacterium | reverse complement strand
GCTCTCTGATATGCTGTCTGTTCAGGGTCTGAAGGGGAATCCGGAACCGGGGGAACGGCCGCGGCGTTCCCTCCCCGATGTTCCGATGAAGATCGATCGGAGTGGAACAACCAACATTCGCTATGAGGAGACAGATAAATGAAGCGTGAATTCAGCCATCTTCGGAAGTTCGCAGTCCTGTGCACCGCCCTGGCGGTGGTGCTCGTGGTTCTCGCAGCTCCAGCCGCTGCACAACTCGCCGGGTCCGCCACCATCACCGGCACTCTGACCGACCCGTCCGGGGCCTTCGTGCCAGGGGCGTCGGTGACCATTCGTAACACCGACACCGCCATCGAGCGCAAGATCGAAAGCAACGAAGCCGGAGTGTATTCCGCTCCATTCCTCCCGCCGGGCCATTACGAAGTGCGCGCCAGCAAGAGCGGATTCGCCTCGGTGGTGCGCAAGGACCTGACGCTTCAGGTCGGCGAGACGCTCTCCGTCAACTTCTCGATGACCGTGCAGGCGACGCAAACGGAGGTGACGGTCACCGGCCAGGCGGACGTGGTCGACCCCGAAAAGACCGAGAATTCGCAGGTCATCAGCGAAGGCTCCGTGGACCATCTGCCCATCGCCGGCCGCCGCTGGGACGCTTTCGTGCTGCTGACCCCCAACGTCACCACCGACGGCACCAGCGGCCTGGTCTCTTATCGCGGCATCTCCGGCCTGTACAACAGCAACACGGTGGATGGCGCCAACAACAACCAGGCGTTCTTCTCGGAGGCCCGCGGGCGCGCCAACAGCGGCGCTTACGTCTACAGCATGGATTCCATCAAGGAGTACCAGGTGAGCGCCAGCAATTACAGCGCCGAGCTGGGCCAGGCCGCGGGCGGGGTGGTGAATGCCGTCACCAAATCCGGCGCCAACGACATCCACGGCGACTTGTTCTACTACCTGCGCTACCCCACCTGGAACGCGCTCGATTCCTATCCGAAATCGCGCGGCACTTACAGCCAGCCCATCCATCAATGGCAGCAGTTCGGCGGCAGCATCGGCGGGCCGATCGTCAAGGACAAGCTGTTTTACTTCGGCACCTACGACGGCTCCCGTAAAGTCAACCCCATCGCGTACACCAGCAGCGTCTACAGTCCCAGCGTGACCGCGCT
Source organism: Bryobacteraceae bacterium (assembly GCA_049590695.1). GTDB lineage: Bacteria > Acidobacteriota > Terriglobia > Bryobacterales > Bryobacteraceae > Fen-178. The sequence goes on along the minus strand of JBAWDI010000463.1, from coordinate 700 downwards.
TGCCTGCCCCGCGCTGGTGAGCGCCTCACAGTGCGCCGCCGCCAACGCCTTCCTGTTCGGCCAGCAGGGCACCTTCCCCCGCGCCACCAACCAGGACGTCGGCTTCGGCCGGCTCGATTACCAGGCCAACGCGAGCAACCACGTCAGCACGGCTTTCGATTTCATGAATTACCGCGCGCCCAATGCCTACAGCACCTCGCCTTCCTACAACAACAGCTCGCTCGAGACCAACGGGAGGTACATCTTCCACGAGCGCATCTTTGTGGCCAACTGGGATTCCACCCTTTCCAGCTCGGCCGTCAACAATCTCCGCTTCCAGTGGGGCCGCGACCTGGAAGCCGCCGGTTCCAATGGGACCGCGCCCTACGTGAGCCTCTCCGGCCTGATGACCTACGGCGAGAACTACGCTCTGCCGCGCACGGCCGAACCCGATGAGCACCGCATCCAGATCTCGGACACGTTCTCCAAAGTCCACGGCCGCCATACCTTCAAGACCGGCGTGGATATCAACTTCATCCACGAGCTCATGATCAACCTGTACAACGGCACCGGCCAGTACAGTTATACCGGAACGGCGCTGCAGGCGTTCCAGAACTGGGTGCTCGACACATACGGAATCAACACCGGTGACGGCCTGACAGGCAAGCACTGGGCCACCTTCACGCAGGTCAACGACCCCGTCACACACGTTGGCAGGGAC
>JBAWDI010000462.1:0-1506 GCA_049590695.1 Bryobacteraceae bacterium | reverse complement strand
CCCCACAATTCGTCGCGGCGCGCGAAGAATATGATGGATAGTAGTACCAACCCGCTCGGTTTTTCATGAAGTTTCGCGGGCCGAAGGCCCATCCCAACAGGCCACAAAAAACGATGGCCTGTCCCACTGGGAACACTGGGGACTGCCAGCAACTCCGTCTCCGGGCTCAGGGCGAGCGAAGCGGCGCGCAGATCCGCCGCCATCTCATCGGCGGACTGATACCGCGCCTCCGGCTGCTTGGCCAGGGCCTTCAGCGCGATGCGGTCCATCTCCGGAGTGACTTGCGGATTGAACCGCGAGGGGGGCGGAGGATCCACGTGCAGCACCGCCGCCAGAATCTCCACGGAGTTGGCGCCCGAGAAGGCGGGCTTGGCCGCCAGGCACTCGTACAGCACCGCTCCCAGCGAGAACAGATCGCTGGCGGGACCCAGGGGCGCGTCCTTGGCCTGTTCCGGCGACATGTACTGAGGCGTGCCCAGAATGGTCCCTTCCATGGTTGCGGAAGTCAAGATGGTGGAGGCGTCCTGGCTGGGCGGAGCCTCCTGCATTTGTTTGGCGAGGCCGAAATCCAGAACCTTCACCTCACCCCGCTCGCCGAGCACGATGTTCGAAGGCTTGATGTCGCGGTGGGCGATTCCCTGGCGGTGGGCCTCGCCCAAAGCCTCCGCCGCCTCTTCGATAATGCGCAGCGATTGCTCGACCGGCATCGGGCCGCTGCGCAGCACATGATACAGGTCTTCGCCGCTCACCAGCTCCATCACGATGAAGGGATGCCCTTCCGGGGTTTCTCCGTAATCGTAGATACCGGCGATATGCGGATGGTTGAGAGCCGATGCGGCGCGCGCCTCCAGCAGGAATCGCGCGCGAAACTGGGTATTCTCGGGTGAGGCCGTGGAGAATTTGACGGCCACCCGCCGGCCCAGATGGGTGTCTTCGGCGACGTAGACCACTCCCATGCCGCCGTGGCCCAGTTGGCTCAGAATGCGGTAATGGGAAAACGTCTGCCCGATCATGCCCAGGTACGCCTATTCTCCGCCAAGCCGCGCTGGGAATACAAGTTAAGTTGGAGCGACTGTGGCACAATGATCGCATGTGGAATGCGATCCGGATAGGCGCGCTGGCCTCGGTGGTGGTAGCTGCCGGCGGCGTGCGCGCGGCGGACAATCAATTGACCGCCAGAGAGAAGGCCGCCGGCTGGCAACTGATGTTCGATGGCAAGTCGTTCGCCGGGTGGGAAGATCCCGCGAAGAAATCTCCGCCGGGGGATTCGTTCGTTGTCGAAGACGGATGTCTGAAGGCGGTGGCGCATCCGCGCATCGTGGAAGACCTTTTTGCGCGGGATACGTATAGCGATTTCGAGCTGGATTTCGACTGGAAGATTTCGCCGGGCGGCAACAGCGGCGTCAAATACCGGATTCAAGACCGCGTGTTTCTGCTCGCCCGCCCGGGAATGAAGTTCGAGGACCTGGTGAACCTGACCCTGAAGGACCGTCCCAAGGGGCGGCC
>JBAWDI010000461.1:0-1699 GCA_049590695.1 Bryobacteraceae bacterium | reverse complement strand
GCCTCAGGCCACGCCCGGAGGCCGCGGCCGCGGAGGAATCGCGGGCCCCGGACCGGCGGTCGGAGGAGAAGTCGATGAAACCCCGGTTGTGACGCATCACTCCGTGACCGTCGACGGCAAGGCCCTCAACTACACCGCGACCGTCGCCCAGATGCCGCTCAAGGACCCCGCCGGCGAAACCGAGGCCCATATCTTCTATATGGCCTACACGCTGGATGGCATTACCGACCCTGCCCGGCGTCCGCTCACTTTCTGCTTCAATGGCGGTCCGGGTTCGGCGTCCATGTGGGTGCACATGGGCGGTATGGGGCCGCGCAGTCCCAAGCTGCTGCCCGACGGCGGCATGCCTCCTCCGCCGTACGAGCTGAAAGATAACCCGGACACCTGGCTCGACCTGACCGACCTGGTGTTCATCGACCCCGTGGGCACGGGATACAGCCGCGCCAAGAACGTCGAGGTGGCCCACCGCATGAACGGCGTCCAGGGTGACATCCAATCGGTGGGTGAGTTCATGCGCATGTACCTGGTGCGCAACAGCCGCGAAATCTCCCCGCTGTTTATCGCCGGCGAAAGTTATGGCACCTTCCGCGCCGCGGGCCTGGCAGGCTACCTGATCGACCGTGGAATCGCTTTCAACGGCGTGGTGCTGATCGGAACCACTCTTAACCTGGAGACCATCTGGAGCCGCAGTGACGACCTGGTCTATGAGCTGGAACTACCTACCTATGCCGCCGATGCCTGGTATCACAAGAAGGTCGCGCCGGACCTACAGCGCAAGGACCTGAAATCGGTGCTCAAGGAAGTGGAAAGCTTTGCCACCGGCGAATATGCCGCGGCCCTGGGCAAAGGGGACGATCTCCCCGCCGCCGAGCGCAAAGCGGTCATCGACAAACTGGTGCGTTATACGGGCCTCGAGGCCCGCTACATCGATGAAAGCAACCTGCGTTTCGATGTGTCGCACTTCGCGCGGCAATTGCTGCGCGACCGGCGCCAAACCATCGGGCGTTACGATGGACGCCTGGTTGGGCCATCCGCGCTGAACGTCGGCGAGACCAGTGACTTCGACCCTTCCAGTTCGCTCATCACTCCGCCCTTCACGGCCGCCTTCACTAACTACGTGCGCAACGAGCTGGGATACAAGACCGACCTCTACTATTACCCCCTCGGCGGCATTCAGCCCTGGGACTACGGCGTCCAGAACGGTTTTGGCGATACGACGAGCCTCTTGCGCGGCGCCATGACCAAGAACCCTTACATGAAGGTCATGGTTGTCGCCGGTTACTTTGATCTGGCCACGCCCTATTACGCCGTCGAGCACACCTTCAACCACATGGGCCTCAATCCCGAGATGCACAAGAACATCACCTGGAGTTTCTACCAGGCTGGTCACATGTTATACATCGACGGCGATTCGCACACCAAGTTGAAGCACGACGTCGGCGACTTCATGTCGAATGCACTGCCCAAGCGCGACGCGCAGTAGACGTATCCAGGCCCACCGCTCCCTGACGCTCGCTGCTCTGAAAGTCGCCTCATTCCGAGCCGCGACCGTCAGGGAGCGGTCTTCGCACGGTGGGGCAGGCCATCGTTTTCCGTGGCCTGTTGGGATGGGCCTTCGGCCCGCGAAATTTCATGAAAAACTGGCATCCTGGCAGAGGTGGGAGCGGTGAGGTCGGTTTGGCAGTGAAGAAGTTGAGAT